>DASQJU010000039.1:0-3029 GCA_035630915.1 Allosphingosinicella sp. | reverse complement strand
CCTCTGATGTTATTTAGCTTCGCGCAGAGAGAGGGATGCGACGAGGTGTTCGAGCTAAAAACCCGAATCGCTCTTGCTGCCAATTGTTCGCGGGACGGTGACCCGTGTATTGAAGGAACACCGGACCGACTGCCCTGAGATTCGAATGTTGACTGACCGCGGAGATTTTCAGTCGTTCAATTTCATACCATTGCGGCCCGCTAGAACCCCACATCCTCCAGGCTAAGCAAGGTCGCGTTGCCGCCCGAGCTGGTCGTGTCGGTGCTCGTCGTGCGCTCGGTGCAGAAGCGCGGCAGATAGTGCGGGCCGCCGGCCTTGGGGCCGGTGCCGCTCTGCCCTTCGCCGCCGAATGGCTGCGAGCCGACGATCGCGCCGATCATCGAGCGGTTGACGTAGAGGTTGCCGACCGTGCCGGTCTCCTCGACCGTCTCGGCCGCGCGGGCGATGCGGCTGTGCAGGCCCATGGTCAGGCCGAAGCCCGAGGCGTTGATCCGCCGCACCGTCTCGGCGAGCTGGCCGCCCTTCCAGGTGGTGACGTGGAGCAACGGCCCGAACCATTCCTCCTTGAGATCCTCGATCGCATCGATACGGATCAGGGTCGGCGGCACGAACAGGCCGCTGTCCGGCACCGAGATGCTCTTCAGGACCCGGTCCTTCATCGCCTCGCGCCGACCCATCAGCTTGTCGTAGCTCGGCTGGTCGATCACCGGCCCGACGTCGGTGCGCGGATCGGCCGGGTCGCCGACGATCAGCGAATCCATCGCCCCCTTCAGCATCTCCAGCGTCCGCTCCGCGACATCCTCCTGCAGCACGAGCAGGCGAAGCGCCGAGCAGCGCTGGCCGGCCGAGCGGAAGGCGGAGGTCACCACGTCCTGCACGACCTGCTCGGGCAGCGCGGTCGAATCGACGATCATCGCGTTGATCCCGCCGGTCTCGGCGATCAGCGGGATGATCGGGCGCGCGTCGTCGGCGATCAAAGTCCGCGCGATCGTCTTGGCGGTGGCGGTCGAGCCGGTGAAGGCGACTCCGGCGATGCGGACGTCCTCCATCAGCTTCTGCCCCAGGTCCCGCCGGCCGGCGGCGAGGATCAAGGCGTCCTCGGGAATGCCCGCCTCATGGGCGAGGCCGACCGCATAAGCGGCGATCTCGGGCGTCTGCGAGGCGGGCTTGGCGACGACGCTGTTGCCGGCCGCGAGCGCGGCGGAGACCTGCCCCAGGAAGATCGCCAGCGGGAAGTTCCACGGCGCGATGCACACCCAGGCGCCGCGCCCCTCCATCCTCAGCACGTTGCGCTCCCCGGTCGGCCCGGGCAGCTCGACCGGCCTCAGGTGCGCCCGCGCCTGCGCCGCGTAATAGCGGCAGAAATCGACCGCCTCGCGTACCTCGGCGAGCGCGTCGGGGATGGTCTTCTTCGCCTCCTGCACCGCGATCCGCATCAGCATGTCGCGGTCACGCTCGAGCAGATCGGCGAGGCGCTCCAGGCAGGAGGCGCGCTCGTCCACGCTGCGCCGCGACCAGTCTTCGAAGCCGTTTACCGCGCGCGCCACCAGCTCCTCGGCGGGCGGGCAGGCCGTCGGCGCGAAATCGAGCGGCGCGGCGACCGCCCCCGCGACCCGCTCCAGCTCGGGCCGGTCGTTAAGGTCGAGCCCCCAGCTATTCTCGCGCTCGGGCTGGAACAGATCGTGCGGCAGCGGGATCGAGGGGTGGCGCGTGCCGCCGACCGCTTTGATCTTCTCGACCGGGTCGGCGATCAGGTCCGCGTCGCTCAGCCGCTCGTCGGCGAGCTGGTGGACGAACGAGCTGTTCGCGCCATTCTCCAGTAGCCGCCGCACGAGATAGGCGAGCAGATCGCGGTGCCCCCCGACCGGCGCATAGATGCGGGTATGATAGCCCTGCTCGCGCACGAGGCTCTCGTAGAGCCCCTCGCCCATGCCGTGCAGCCGCTGGAACTCGAAGTCGCGGGCGTCGCCGGCCCATTCGAGGATGGTCGCCACCGTCAGCGCATTGTGGGTGGCGAATGCGGGGTAGATGTTCTTCGCCGCCAGCATGTCCCTGGCGCAGGCCATGTAGGAGACGTCGGTCGCCGCCTTGCGGGTGAACAGCGGATAGTCGCTCAGCCCCTGCTCCTGCGCGCGCTTGATCTCGGTGTCCCAATAGGCCCCTTTGACGAGCCGCGCGGCGATCCGCCGCCCGGTCTTCGCCCCGATCGCATCGGCCCAGGCGATGGTCGGCCGGGCGCGCTTGCCATAGGCCTGGATCGCCATGCCGAGCCCGTCCCAGCCCTTCAGCGCCGGCAGCCCCGCCACCGCCGCGATGATGTCGAGGCTCATCTCGAGCCGCTCGGTCTCCTCGGCGTCGATGGTGAAGGGAATGTCGTATTTGGCGGCGAGCACGGCCAGCGCCTCGACCTGCCCGATCAGGCTCGGCACGCAGCGGTCGTACTGCGCGACCTCGTAGCGCGGGTGGAGCGCCGAGAGCTTGACCGAGATCGAATGCCCCTCCTTCGCCGCCGCGCCGACCGCGTGGATCGCGTGGATCGCGTCCTCGTAGGATTTGAAATAGCGCTCGGCGTCGGGGAAGGTCCGCGCCGCCTCGCCGAGCATGTCGAAGCTGGCGGTGAAGCCCTTATTCTCGCGCTTCTTCATCCGCTCGATCGCCTCGGAGATCGTGCGGCCCATGACGAAGATCTCGCCCATCATCCGCATCGCCGCGCCGACCCCGGTGCGGACGAAGGGCTCGCCGGTGCGGGCGATCAGCTTGCGGAGCGCGCTCGCGGTGTCGCTCTCGCCGGTCAGCGCGCGGCCGATGACGAGGCCCCAGGTCGCCGAATTGACCAGCTTGGAATTGGACTTGCCCTTGTGGCTGCGCCAGTCGCCCTCGCCGAGCTTGTCGGCGATCAGCGCGTCGGCGGTCTCGGGATCGGGCACGCGCAGAAACGCCTCGGCGAGGCTGAGCAGCGCGACGCCCTCCTGCGTGTTGAGCCGGTACTGCTGAAGGAAGCGGTTGACCCACCCCGACCCCTGCGCGGC
>DASQJU010000038.1:0-5949 GCA_035630915.1 Allosphingosinicella sp. | reverse complement strand
CGCGGTCGATCTCCAGCACCTCGTCGATCGACGCGGGCGCGGGCGGGTCAAAGCAGGCCAGCACCTCGCCGACCACGGCGGCGATATCGAGGAAAGCGATCCGCCTTTCAAGGAAAGAAGCGACCGCGACCTCGTTCGCGGCGTTGAGAATCGCCGGTTTGGGGCCGCCGTGCGACAAAGCACTGCGCGCCAGCGCCAAAGCCGGGAAGCGCGTCAGGTCCGGCGTTTCGAAATCGAGCCGGCCGACGGCGACGAGATCGAGCCGCTCGCACGGCGTCTCCATCCGCTCCGGCCAGGCGAGCGTGTAGGCGATCGGCACGCGCATGTCGGGCGCGCCCAATTGGGCGAGGACCGAGCCGTCGACATATTCGACCAGGCTGTGAACCACCGACTGGGGATGGACGACCACGTCGATCGCGTCGGCGCCGACCGGGAAGAGGTGATAGGCCTCGATCAGCTCGAGCCCCTTGTTCATCAGGGTCGCGCAATCGACCGAGATCTTGGCGCCCATCGACCAGTTCGGGTGGGCGACCGCCTGTTCGGGCGTCGCGGCGCGCATCCGCTCGATCGGCCAGGTGCGGAACGGCCCGCCGCTGGCGGTGAGGATGATCCGCCGGACACTCTCCGGCCGAGCGCCCTGAAGGCACTGGAACACCGCATTGTGCTCGGAATCGACCGGCAGCAGAGTGGCGCCGCTCGCGCGCGCCGCTTCGGTCATCAGCGCGCCGGCGGAAACGAGCGCTTCCTTGTTGGCCAGCGCAACGGTGCCACCGCCTCCGAGCGCGCGCATCACCGGCCCGAGGCCCGCGGTGCCGACGATCGCGGCCATGGTCCATTCGGCGCCGGAAGCGGCGGCGTCGGCGATCGCGCCCTGGCCTGCAGCGGCCTGGACATCGCTCCCGGCCAAAGCCTCCCTCAGCGCGTCGAGCAGCGTTTCATCGCCGATCACCGCCTGCTTTGCGCCGAATTCCCGGGCCAACGCGGCAAGACCGGCGACATCCTTGTGGGCGGTCAGCGCCAGCACTTCGTAGCGCTCGCGGTTGCGGGCGACGAGGTCGAGCGTCGAGCGGCCGACCGAGCCGGTCGCCCCGAGGATGGTGATGGTGCGTGCGCTCACTCGGTCCAGAACCCCGCGATCAGCAACAAGGCAGTGACCAAGGAAACGGCCAGCATTCCGTCCAGCCGGTCGAGCACGCCGCCATGTCCAGGAAGAAGGCTTCCCGAATCCTTGATCCCGGCACGGCGCTTCTCCCAGCTTTCATAGAGGTCGCCCGCCTGCGCCACGACCGCCATCGGCGCGCCGAGCCAATGGAAGGGCGCCCCGACGTCGAACAGCCAGAAGATTCCGTATCCCGCCAGTGCGCCACCGATCACGCCGCCGGCAAGGCCGGCCCAGGTCTTGTTGGGGCTGATTTTGGGCGCGAGCTTCGGGCCTCCGATCGAGCGGCCCGCGAAATAGGCGAGGACGTCCGTCGCGATGGTCACGGCAAGCACCCAGAAGACGAGGCCGCCGAACGTCCAGCTCAGCAGCAGCAGCGAAAAGGTGGGTATGCCAATGTAGATAAATCCCCAGCCGAGTATGACCCTTCGCGAGGCTAGGGCGAGAACGGCTCCGGCGGCGGCGATCAGGGCGAATGCAGCCAAGGCGGGCTGGAAATCCTCGACGTCGATCTCGCCCCCGTCATCGGTCGGCGCGAAACCGGGATCGGGATAGAAATATTCGATGCCGCCGAGGAGAACGAGCGCCACCAGAGCGCCGCCGATCAAGGCCCAACGCCGCGGCAGGCCATGCATGTCGCACCATTCCAGAAGCATGACGCCGGCGGCGAGCGCCGCGAGAATGCGGAACGGCCAGCCGCCGAAATAGGCCGCCGCGAAGGCAACCGCCGCCATCACCACGCCGGCCGCGAAGCGCGTCGGCAAATCGGATTTCTGAGCCTCGGTCATAGCCCCCCGTAGCGCCGGTCGCGCTTTGCATAATCGGCAAAGGCGGCGCGGAGCGCTTCGCCGTCGAAATCGGGCCAGAGCGTGTCGACGAACAGGAGCTCGGCATAGGCCGCCTGCCAGAGCAGGAAGTTGGACAGCCGATGCTCGCCCGAGGTGCGGATGAGGAGATCGAGCGGCGGCAGGCCGGCGGTATCGAGCCCCGCCTCGATCGCCTCCTCGTCGATTGCGCCTTTCTCGGCCGCCAGCCGAGCCGCCCGGACCAGTTCCGCGCGGGCGCCGTAGTTGAGCGCGATGGCGAGCGTCATGCGGCTGTTGCCGGCGGTCTTCGCCACGGCCTTGTCGACCATCTTCGCGACGTCGCTCTCGAACGCGGTGTGATCGCCGAGGATCACGAGGCGGATGCCCTCGCGGTGGAGGCTCGCCAGCTCGCGCTGGATGTAGAAGCGAAGCAGGCCGGTGAGATCGCTGATCTCCTGTGCGGGCCGCCGCCAATTCTCCGAGGAGAAGGCATAGAGGGTGAGGCATTCGACCCCGGCCTCGCCCGCGGCACGAAGCACAGCGCGGGCCGCTTCGGCGCCGGCGCGGTGGCCCGCGGCGCGGGGCAGCCCGCGGGCCTTGGCCCACCGGCCATTGCCGTCCATGATGATGGCGACGTGCCGGGGAACGGAAGCGTTGTCCGGCCCGGCCCTGGCCGGCTCCGCGCTCACTGCTGGAGGATTTCCCTGTCCTTGGAGGCGAGGACGTCGTCGATCTCCTTGATCGTCTCGTCGGTCAGCTTCTGAACCTCGGTGTCGAGGCGCTTATGCTCGTCCTCGCTGATTTCTTTCTTCTTCTCGTCGGTCTTCAGCTGGTCCATGCCGTCGCGGCGGACGTTGCGGACCGCGATCTTGGCCTTCTCGGCATATTGGTGCGCGAGTTTGGCGAGCTCCTTGCGTCGCTCCTCGGTCAGATCGGGAATGGGCAGGCGAATGTGGGTGCCGTCGGTGATCGGATTGATGCCGAGCCCGGCATTGCGGATCGCCTTTTCGACCGGGCCGATATTCGACTTGTCCCACACCTGCACTGACAGCAGCCGCGGCTCCGGCGCGGACACCGTCGCCACCTGATTGAGCGGCATGTTGGCGCCATAAACGTCGACGGTGATCGGATCGAGCAGGGCCGTCGAGGCGCGGCCCGTGCGCAGGCCGCTCAAATCGTGCCTCAGCGCCTCGACCGCGCCGTGCATCCGGCGCTGAATATCGGCCTTGTCATAGGCGGGCATGTCTCTCTCCTCAGTTCTGGACGACCGTCGCCGTGCCGCCGCCGCCGAGCACGCGGGCGAGATTGCCCTGCTCGCGGACGTTGAACACGACGATCGGGATGTTGTTGTCGCGGCAGAGCGCGACTGCAGTGGCGTCCATCACCTTCAGATTGTCCGATAGGACACGATCGAAAGTGACTGTTTCATAACGCTTTGCATCTGTCTTCTTCTTGGGATCGGCATCGTAGACGCCGTCGACGCTGGTGCCCTTGAACAAGGCGTCGCAGCCCATTTCGGCGGCGCGAAGCGCAGCGGCCGTGTCGGTGGTGAAGAAGGGATTGCCGGTGCCGGCGGCGAAGATCACGACCCGGCCCTTCTCCATGTGCCGCACGGCGCGGCGCCGGATATAGGGCTCGGACACGGTGGCCATGGGAATGGCGGAGAGCACCCTTGTATCGACTCCGATCTTCTCCAGCGCGTTCTGCACCGCGAGCGCGTTCATCACCGTCGCCAGCATGCCCATATAGTCGGCGCTCGCCCGGTCGAAGCCTGCGGCCGCGCCGGCTAGGCCGCGGAAGATATTTCCGCCGCCGACGACCAGGCACAGCGCGTGGCCGTCCTCGACCGCGGCCTTGATCTCACCCGCGAGGCGGGCGACGGTGTCGGGGTCGATGCCGAACTGCCCCTCCCCCATCAGCACTTCGCCGGAAAGCTTCAGAAGGATGCGGTTGAAGCGTGGGCGCGGCATGGGGCTCCCTTGGGTCGTTTGAACGGGACGAAAGGCTGGTGGCGCGCACCTTAATCGGCGCGCGCCACCCTGCCAAGGCGTTCAGGCGACGGGCTCGGGCTTCTGGACGCCGGCTGCCGCGGCGACCTCGGCGGCGAAGTCGTCGACTTTCTTTTCGATGCCCTCACCGAGCTGGAAGCGGACATAGGACTTGAGCGCGATCGGAGCGCCGGCTTCCTTGCCGGCGGCGGCGACGACGTCCTCGATCTTCGTCTTGTTGTCCATGACGAAGAGCTGGGACAGAAGCGCGTTCTCCTTGCGGAACTTGGCCATCGCGCCCTCGACCATCTTCTCGACGATCTCGGCCGGTTTGCCGCTCTCGGCCGCCTTCTCGCGGGCGATGCCGCGCTCACGCTCGACCATCGCCGGATCGAGCGCCTCGCCGGTCAGCGCCAGCGGGTTGGCGGCGGCGATGTGCATCGCCAGCTGCTTGCCGAGCGTCTCGAGCTGGGCCCGCTCGGCCGCGCTCTCCAGCGCGACCAGCACGCCGATCTTGCCGAGACCCGGGGCCGCGGCGGTGTGGACGTAGGAGGCGACCAGGCCATTCTCGACCTCGAGCAGAGCGCCGCGGCGGATCGACTGATTCTCGCCGATCGTGGCGATGTTGTTGGTCAGCTTCTCCTCGACGGTGCCGCCGCCCGGCCAGCAGGCGTCCTTCAGCGCCTCGATGTCGCTGCCCGTGCCGAGCGTGATCGCCGTGGCGGTGCGCACGAAATCCTGGAACTGCTCGTTCTTGGCGACGAAGTCGGTCTCGGAATTGACCTCCAGGATCGCGCCCTTCTTGCCGTCTACGGCGACGCCGACCAGGCCCTCGGCCGCGGTGCGGCCGGCCTTCTTGGCGGCGGCGGCGAGGCCCTTGGTGCGCAGCCAGTCGATGGCGGCTTCCATGTCGCCGCTGGTCTCGCCCAGCGCTTTCTTGCAATCCATCATGCCGGCGCCCGTGCGCTCGCGCAGTTCCTTCACCATTGCGGCCGTGATCTCAGCCATGTCTCATATCCTCGTTGAATGTGCCCGGCGACGGCCAGGGCAGCCTTGACGCTGTAAGTGGGTCCCGGCCGAAGCCGGGACAAGATCAGGCTTCGGCGAGCGCGGCTTCGGCCGGCGGTTCGTCCTGCGCGCCGATGTCCACGCCGCGAGCCTGGGCGCCGCCCTGCTTGCCGGCGAGCACCGCGTCGGCGACCGCATCGGTGTAGAGGCGGATCGCGCGGCTGGCGTCGTCATTGCCCGGAACCGGGAAGGCGATGCCCTGCGGGCTGACGTTCGAATCGAGGATCGCCACGACCGGGATGCCGAGCACATTGGCTTCCTTGATCGCCAGCTCTTCCTTGTTGGCGTCGATCACGAACATCACGTCCGGAATGCCGCCCATGTCGCGGATACCGCCGAGCGAAAGCTCGAGCTTGTCGCGCTCGCGGGTCAGCTGGAGGACTTCCTTCTTGGTCAGGCCCGCCGTGTCGCCGGCGAGCTGCTCCTCCAGGCTCTTGAAGCGCCTGATCGAATTGGAGATCGTCTTCCAGTTGGTGAGCATGCCGCCCAGCCAGCGGTGGTTGACGAAATGCTGGCCCGAGCGGCGCGCCGCCTCGGCGATCGGATCCTGCGCCTGGCGCTTGGTGCCGACGAACAGCACCTTGCCGCCGGCCGCCGCGGTCTGGCGGACGAAGTCGAGCGCGCGCGCGAACAGCGGCACGGTCTGCGACAGGTCGATGATGTGCACCCCGTTACGATCGCCGAAGATGTACGGCTTCATCTTGGGGTTCCAGCGGTGGGTCTGGTGGCCGAAATGCGCTCCGGCCTCGAGCAATTGCTGCATGGTGACGTCGGTGGACGCCATAACGTTTCTCCTTCCGGTTATACCTCTGCGGGGCCGAGAAACTGGAGCGAACCCCAGCACCGGTATGATGGCCACGCATGTGGAATGGGCGCGCAGTTAGCGTTGCCGCGGTCACAAATCAAGCGGTTGGGTCGCAAGCCCACC
>DASQJU010000037.1:0-12015 GCA_035630915.1 Allosphingosinicella sp. | reverse complement strand
GGCGCATCCGCCGGTGGCCTCGACGCACTCGAGCGCTTCTTCGACGCGTTGCCCGAAGACACCGGCATGGCCTTCGTGGTCATCCAGCACCTGTCGCCCGACTTCAAGAGCTTGATGGACGAGCTGCTCGCGCGGCACACCACGCTGCCGATCCATCTGGTCGAGGACGGGATGCCGGTCGAGGCCGACCACGTGTACCTGATCCCTCCCAAGAAGGAGATGATCATCTCCGGCGGCCGGCTGCTGCTGAGCGAGCGCGACCGCCAGCAGGAGCTGACGCTGCCGATCGACGTGTTCTTCCGCTCGCTCGCGCAGGACTGTGGCCCGCGATCATCGCCACGAACAGTCGCAGCGCGAGGCTGAACGGGCGCACCATGAACGAGACGAACTCGATCGGCACGATCAGCAGCTTGAGGATGAACGGCGTGCCGTGCGGCACGAACAGCGAGAAGAAGTGCAGCTTGTGGCGCCAGAAGCCGGTGATCAGCACGATCGAGAAGCTGATGATCGCCATGATGCCGGTGACGGTGAACTGGCTGGTGACCGTGAACGGCTGCGCGCCGACCAAAGCGAAGGGCATCATGCCGAGCAGATTGGCGGTGAGGATGAACATGAAGATGGTGAAGACCCAGGGGACGTATTTGCGCCCCTCCGGCCCCACGTTCGTCTCGAGCATTCCGGTGATGAAGCCCGTAACGCCCTCCACCGCGGCCTGCCAGCGGCCGGGGACGAGCTGGCGCTTCATCCCGCCGATCATGAACAGGTAGATCAGGCCGAGAACGACCAGCATCCACAAAGCGCTGTTGGTGAAGACGAACGGGCTGCCGTCCAGATGGCCCGTGAGCGGGCTGATCTGGAACTGATGCATGGGATCGATCTTGCTCTCAGCCGCCACTCTTATGCTTCCCTCAGCCCTTCGGGCTTTGCTGTGAAATCTTCCAAACTTCCCACATGGCGACGCCGAATCCGACGAACAGCATCACCACCCAGATCCCGTGCTTCCCGGTGAGCCGATCGATCGCATAACCGATCAACGCGCTACCGAGCGGGTAACTGATCAGAACCGACAAGATTCGCCCGAGCTCGGCTTGGGCCTTGGTCGGTTTGTGCCCGGGCATTTGGCGGGTCCGCGCCGCCTCGTCCGCCTGCGCTTTGGCGAGCCGCTCATCGAGCGAGGCCAGCCGCGCATCCTGGGGAGACTTCGGGTCCTGCCAAGGCTCGTTTTCCGCCATGCCGTTCTTTCCTATGCGGCCGCGCGCTCGAAAGCGGGGCGGCGAGGGCGAGGGACATGCCGGCGAACGAGCCCGCCAAGGCGCGGTTCCTTTAGGAAGGGGTCGGAGGCAAGTCAACACTTCGCCGCGGTGCAGCATCGGTTCGCCCTTGGCCTCCTGCGCGGGCTCGTTATCAAGGCGAAATGATCGCTCTTCTCGCCCTGCTGATCGTCGCTCCGCCAGGCGCGCACGAGGAGCGCCGGCAGACCGAGTTGCTCGACTTTCGCTATGGCTGGCCGGCTGCGGCGGAAGCCATCCCCGCCTTGCGCCGCGAACTTGCTCGCCGGGAGCTCGAGGCGCAGGCTGATGCAACCGCAAGCGCGGCGGAATCGCATGACAGCGCCGGTGGCGCGCAGGTGCCGTTCCACACGGAGCAATATCACGCGATCTGGAGCGTCGAGGCCAATAGCGCCCGCCTGCTCAGCCTCACCGCCGACATCCGCACCGACAATAACGGCGCGCATCCCAATCGCGATTTCGATTCCCTGATCTGGGATCGCGGCGCCGGCCGGGCGACGACAGTCGCAGCGGTCCTGGGCAATGCCGCGCTCGGCGCGATGAGCGAGCGCTATTGCACGGCGCTTGCCGCCAGCGTCGCGGCGCGCGACGCGGAGCCACCCGAGCCTTGCCCGCCCCTGGCTGAGCGCGTGCTGGCCTTCGCCGATCGCGACCATGACGGGCGCTTCGACGCGCTCCATGTGCTGGTGGCGCCCTATGTCGCCGCTTCCTATGCTGACGGGTCGTTCGTCGTCGACGTACCGTTCGAAGCCGCCGATCTCTCAGGCCTTGCCGCCCGCTATCGGTCGGCCTTCGAAAGTCGCTAGGAGTCGCCATGCTGTCGCGCACTGCCCTGGCCCTGGCCGGCCTGTTTCTCCCCGCCGCCGCTTTGGCCCAGGATCCGCCGCCGGACCCGCTCTGCCCGCTCGGCGACATGGCCTTCGCGCGGCCGGCGGGATCGGAGTGCATCGGCCGACTGACCTCGGGCTACGCCTTCGCTTTGGTCTACGGCGCCGAGATTCGCGCCATCCCGCCTCTCGAAGCGCTGCTGCGCGAGGAAGCGCGGCGCGGCGAGGCCTGGATCGCGGACCGAGCGCGCGAATGGGCGCGCGAGCGTCGGAAAGCGGGCGGGGACGTCTTTCCGCTGAGCTACGAGGCGCTCTGGTCGGCGGAGGCGTCGCCCGAGCTTGCCGCGGCGTCGGGCTCGATCGCTCACTATACCGGCGGCGCCCATGGCGGCATCGAGTTCAAAACGATCCTGCTCGACCGCACAAGGGGCCGCCCGATCGCCCTCGCCGATCTGTTCACCGATCCGGCGCGCGCCATGGCGCTGGTCCAGCAAGGCTTCTGCGCGAAGCTCCGGGAGGAGATGGGCGAGCGCCGCGGCACAGACGAATCGGGCATGGAATGCCCGACCGCGGCGGAACAGCCGATCACGCTGAATCTAGGGGCCAGCGCGCGGTTCGACAGCTTCTACGCTTTGCTCAATCCCTATGTGGCCGGAAGCTGGGCTGAAGGCCCCTACGATTTCGCCTTCCCGGTCACCGCCGAGCTGCTGGCCTTGATCAAGTCGGAATACCGCTCCGCCTTCGCGGTCGGCGCCTCCAACTAGCCGCAGTGGCTCGGGCGCGGCACCGGCTCGTTGCCGTTGCGCTGGCGCCAGACGCCGTCGGGCAGGCGGTAATATTGGCCCGGGCCGACCCGGCCGGAGAAGAGCTGGCAGGCAGTGGCCGCGGCGACCTCCTCGATCGTCGCACCGCGCTGGGTGGCGAGCTGGGTGTAGGCGGCGCGGCGCTGGATGTTGACCTGCTCCATCTGGGCGCGGACGTCGCCGGGCGCGGCGCCGACCAGGCCGAGATAGCCGTCGGATTGCTCACCGACCTGGCCCGAGGCGCGCAGCTGAGCGGCCGCGTCCTGCATGGCGTAGGCGCGCGTCCCGGCGACGACGGCGATGCCGAGGCCGGCGGCGATCAGCAATTTGGTTCGGCGGTTCATTAGAACACTCCTGGGTTGTTCTGGATCAGCTCCTGCGCGTCGCGCTGCAGCCTTACCACGACTTCCTGACGGATGGTGATGTTGAGGTTGATCTCGATCGGGCGCTCGGGCGCCGAGACACTGACGCAGCTGCAAAGTCCTGCAGCTACAGCGATGATCGACAATCCTCGTCCGATCCGTTCCATTCCTTTCCGGCTCGCACCGTGGGCCTGGTTCGTCAAGCTTGGCTGGATCATGGCTGAGGCTCGCTTTCTTGAGGCTGAACGCCGTCTTCAGGCTGTGTTTGGTTTTCGAGGAGCTGGGGGAGGGAGGCGCGGATCAGGTCGCTCGGATCCTCGAATGACCGCGCCGTCGCGAGCAGCGCGCGGAATCGGCCCTGAATCCGGATGTTGAAGTGGAACGGGATTTGGGCGAGCTGGCTGAGCACGCGGCCGACGACCATGCCCCGGATGCCTCCGGACGGCTCGCGGGTGCCGGCGACGTCGCGGGCGATGCCGTCAAGATTGACGTGAGTGATGAACTCCCCATCGAGCGCCCCATCCATCGTCAAATCGAGCCGGCTGTAGCGCAGCGATTTCAGCGCGTCGAAGGCGAGGATGCCATAGGGCCCCAGATCGCGGTCGCTGAGCTCGCCGACATAAGAGAGCGTGCCGCCTTCGGGCCGTGCGGCGAGCCGGCCGCCCACGATCGTCCCGCCGCTTTGCGTGAATTGCATCGGCACGACGCCATCGAACGTGCCGGTGGCGGCGATGTTGCTGAACTCCATCATCTGGATGAAGCGCGCGGCATCGAGCCCTTCGACCCGGAAGGTGAGATTCTTGGTCGATTCGCGGCTGAAATCGAGCTCGGTCGGCTCCAGCGTCAGCGTGCCGCCGCTGAACGGCCATCGCCCACCCTCGATCGCGACATGGTAGTTCGGGCGAAGCTGATAGCGGACGACGCCGTCGAACACGTCGATGCCCGGCTGGATCAGGCGGACGTGGGCCTCCTGGCCCGGCGCGCTCGTCAGGCCGAGCAGATCGGTGAAGTCGATCGTCGTGCTCAGCCCCTCGACCGGGCCGAAGGGCGCCGCGAGGTTCATGTTCTCGGTGCTGAAGCGACCGGCGCTGCGCGAGCCCTGCGCGTCCCATTCGATCCGGCCCTGACCGGCAATGCTGCCGTCGACCAAGGCGACGACGCCGATTGTCAGCGGCGTCAGCGCCTCGGGCTGGAAGGCCCGCGTGAAGCGAAGCTCGGGCACGTCGAGCAAGGCGCGCCCCGCGCCGCTGGCGAAATTATGATCGATCGTCGCCAGCGCGACCCGTGTGCCGCTGGCGGGATGGACGAGAGTGCCGGTCGCATGGAGGCGGTTGCCGACGAGGGTGAGGCGGACGTCGTCGCTTCGCAGCGGGTGGAATCGTTCGGCCGCGTCGAAGGTCGAAAGACTGCCGCTTGCTGAGAGCGTGCCGCCGCGCATCTGCCAGACGCCCTGCCCTTCGCGGACCTGGATCGCCACGCCGGCGAGCGTGCCGGAGAGGCCGGCGAACCGGCCGGCTATGCCGCCCGGGAGGAAGCGGCCGGTGAGGCTGGCCGCCTCGAAATGGCTGATGCGCATGATCCAGCCGGCGCGCACGCTGAGACCCGCCGCCGCGAAGCCGCCAGTGTCGATCCGCACCTGATCGGCGGCGAGCGCGACCGGGGCGCCGCCCATCCGCCCGACGAGCCGCGGCCGGCGCAGCTCGGCCCCGACATGGACGCCCCCGGCGTCGCTCCACAGGATCGCCCGGCCGGTCGGACAGAGCGGCAGCCGGCTCGGGCCGATCGCCAGGCCCTGGATCTGCAACGCCTGGAAGGCAGCCGTGACGCAGCGCTCGCCGAGCGCGAAGCCGCCGGTGCCGAACCGCCCGGTCACGGGAACGGCAAGGCCGCGGATCCGGCCGCCGCCGAGCGGGCCGTCGACCAAAGCGGTGGTGCGGAAGGTCGTCGTCCCGCCGGAGGCGGTGAAGGCGATGTCGCCGAGGGCCAGCCGCGCGCCGCCCGCGCGCATCGGCCCGATTCGCCCGGTCCCGCCGTTTCCGGCGAACAGGAAACGCGCGTCCGGAAAGCCGCCGCCGGACAGGGCGAAGTCGCGGTGCAGCCGGATCGCGCCGCTCGGCCAGGCATAGTTGACCGCCTCGGGGCCGGAGGCGATCAGCCGCGCGCCGCTGCGGCTGGAAACATCGATGGCCCCGATCTGCAGGGCGCCACCGCCCGGGCCATGGACCAGGTGCACCGTCGCCTCCCCTTCGGCGCCGCTCCGCCCGGCGCTGCCAAAGGCGGCGGCGAGCGACTCGGCGATCGGACCCAGCGGCGAGCCGCGTGCCCCTCGCAGGGCCGAGACGATGGATGCCAGGTTAGGCTCCGCAATGGTGAGGCCGTGGAGGGTGAGCGCGCCGTCCATCCGCAGCGTCCCCCGCCGCGGTGCGAGATCGTAGCGGCCGGCAAAGACCGAGCTCGTGCTTAGCAGCGCGCTGAACGCCGCCGCGCCGGTGCCGACCGAGACGTTGCCCGAGGTCCCCTCCGCCGTGCCTTCGAAGCTGATGCGACCCTGCGTTCCGCGCAGGACCTGAGCGCCGGCGCGGAGGGTGGCGATGCGCGTCGCGGCGATGCCGCGCCAGCGGTCGAGGCTCGGCGAGAGCAAGGCGCCCAGGGCGAAGAGCGGGCGCTCGGCCAGGAGGCTGTCGCCGCAAGTGAGTCGCCCGATCGCCGCGGGCCCGTTCACGCGCGGCCGCTCGTCCACCACGCGCAGGCTGAGCCGGGCGATGACGTTGTCCAGCCTGCACGCGCCGAAGCGTAGCTCGCGCGAAGCGAGACCGATGCCGCCGCGAAAGCCGTCCGCCAGGTTGCCGCGACCCGACAACGCGACCGCGAGGCGGCCGGCTGGAGTGTCGAGATCGAGCGCGGAGTCGCGCAGCTCGAGCCGCTGATCGGGCAGGCGGAAGGGCTGGCCGCTCGGCGCCGGCAGTAATTTGTCGACCTCGCCGAGGCTGAGCCGCCCATTCTCTATCCGCCCATGCAGGCGCACGCCGCGCGCGGTGATCAGGCCGATGCGCGGTCCGGTGAGTCCGATGAGGACCTGCACCTCAACCCTGCGAGCGGTGAGATCGGGGTGGCGCGGATCGCCGAGCGCGAGATTCTCGAAAATCTGCGTGCCGAAGCCGATCCGCCTGATCTCGTAGGTCGCGCGCACGCCTCGGGCCCGCAACTCGCCTTCGATGTAGCGGGTGGCGAGGTCCTCGCGCATCGGCCAGACGATCGCGAAGGCCAGGATGAGGACCAGCCCCAAAGCGAGCACGACGATGCCCAGCCGCCGCGGCCAGCGCCTTTTCCGCACCACATCAACAAGCTCGTTCACGCGGTTTGCCTAACCGGATGACCCGTTTTAATCCATCGCCGATGGCTGACGACGCCTCGATCGACGGCGCGGGACACCGCGCCCGCCTGCGCCAGCGCCTGTTCGAGGGCGGGCCCGACGCATTGCTCGACCATGAGATCGTCGAATACCTGCTCGGCCTGTCGATCAAGCGGGTCGACACCAAGAAGCTGGCGAAGCGCCTGATCGATCAGTTCGGCGGGTTCGGCGGCCTGCTCGCGGCCGACGCGCGCGCGCTCGAGCGGGTGGGCAAGCTGGGCGAGACCACTATCGCCGCGCTGAAGATCGTCCAGGCCGCGTCGCTCAGGCTGCTGGAAGAGCAGATCAAGGAGCGACCGGTTCTGGGCTCCTGGCAGGCGCTGCTCGACTATCTGCGAGCGGACATGGCGCACCTGTCCATCGAGCGGGTCCGAATCCTCTTCCTCAACTCGAAGAACGTGCTGATCGCCAACGAGACGATGTGGGAGGGCTCGGTCGACGAATCGGCGGTCTACATCCGCGAGGTCATGCGCCGGGCGCTCGATCTTCACGCCACCGCGATCATCGTCGTCCACAACCATCCGAGCGGCGATCCTTCGCCCAGCCAGCAGGACATCCGCCTGACCCGCGACCTTGCCGAGGCCGGCCGCAACCTCAACGTCACGCTGCACGACCACGTCATCATCGGGGCGAGCGGGCATGCCAGCCTCAAGGGGCTGGGGTTGATCTAGACGGGGTGCGCGCGCTTCCATAAGGACCCGCCATGGTTCCCCGCTACGCCCGCCCCGCCATGACGGCCCTCTGGTCCCCAGAGACACGCTACCGCATCTGGTTCGAGATCGAGGCGCATGCCACCGATGCGCTGGCCGACCTCGGTGTCGTCCCGAAGGAAGCGGCCGCCGCGCTCTGGAAATGGTGGGCCACCGAACCGGAGATCGACGTCGACGCGATCGACGCGATCGAGGCGGTGACCAAGCATGACGTGATCGCCTTCCTGACGTGGGTAGCCGAACAGGTCGGCGAGGAAGCGCGGTTCATGCACCAGGGCATGACCAGTTCCGACGTGCTCGACACCTGCCTCGCCGCGCAGCTCGCGCGCGCCGCCGACCTATTGATCGAGGATCTCGATGCGCTGCTCGCGGTGCTGAAGCGCCGCGCCCTCGAGCACAAGCTGACGCCGACGATCGGCCGAAGCCACGGCATCCACGCCGAGCCGGTTACCTTCGGGCTCAAGCTGGCCCAGGCTTATGCCGAATTCGCCCGCAACCGCGACCGGCTGGTCGCGGCGCGGGCCGACATCGCCACCTGCGCCATATCGGGCGCGGTCGGGACCTTCGCCAATATCGACCCCAGGGTCGAGGCTTATGTCGCGGACAAGATGGGCCTTTCCGTCGAGCCCGTCTCGACCCAGGTGATCCCGCGCGACCGCCACGCGATGTTCTTCGCGACGCTCGGTGTGATCGCTTCTTCGGTCGAGCGGCTGGCGACCGAGATCCGCCACCTGCAGCGGACAGAGGTGCTCGAGGCCGAAGAGTATTTTTCTCCGGGCCAAAAGGGCAGCTCGGCGATGCCGCACAAGCGCAACCCGGTGCTGACCGAGAATCTGACCGGCCTCGCGCGGGTGGTGCGCTCCGCCGTCACACCTGCGTTGGAGGACGTCGCCCTCTGGCACGAGCGCGACATCTCGCACTCCTCGGTCGAGCGCTTCATCGGCCCCGACGCAACCATCACGCTCGATTTCGCGCTGGCGCGGCTGACCGGCGTGATCGACAAATTGCTCGTCTATCCCGAGCGGATGCAGAGGAATCTCGACCGCATGGGCGGCCTCGTCCACTCGCAGCGCGTGCTGCTGGCGCTGACCCAGGCCGGCGCCAGCCGCGAGGACGCCTACCGCCTCGTCCAGCGCAACGCGATGCAAGTCTGGGAATCGGACGGAAAATTGTCGCTGCAGGAATTGCTGAAGGCCGATCCGGAGGTGACCGCGCTGCTCTCCCCGACGCAGATCGAAGACAAGTTCGACCTCGGCTATCATTTCAAGCATGTCGACACCATTTTCGAGCGCGTGTTCGGGAAGAGATGAACCGCAGGGCAGCGCTGCGATCAGGAACTGCCGACGCCCACCGACGGGTCGACGCCGCCTTCTCCCGCTTCGACCTGACCAGCCGCGCGGGCTACACCCGTTTCCTGGTCGCCCAGGCGGCCGGCTTCCTCCCGGCCGAGGCGGCGCTCGACGCCGCGGGCGCGCAGCTCGTTCTTCCCGACTGGCCCGAACGGCGGCGCGGTCTGCTGCTTGAGGCTGACCTCGCCGAGCTGTCCGTCACGGCTCCGGAACCTTTTTTGCCTCCGCTTATTCTTTCCGGAAACGCGCCCGTACTCGGCGCCATCTATGTCCTGGAAGGCTCCAGGCTGGGAGGAGCGCTCCTGAAGCGCTCGGTTCCGGCGGACTTTCCAAAGCGATTTCTGGACGCCCGTCAGCTGGCCGGAAGCTGGCGCAAGCTCCTCGCATCGCTCGATGATCTTCTCACCCGGCAGGACGATCTCGACGCCGCCATTCAGGCGGCGAACGAGGTCTTTGCGCGCTTCGAGGAAGGGGCGAAGGCGCAGACGGAGAGTTTGGCCACGTGAGCGAGAATTACCGGCAAGTCGATCTGACCAATTGCGACAAGGAGCCGATCCACATCCTGGGCGCGGTCCAGCCGATCGGTTTCCTTGTCGCGCTGTCGTCCGACTGGATGATCGCGCGCGCCTCGGCCAATGCGGGCGCGTTCCTCGGCGTGGAGGCAGAGGCGCTGCTCGGCAGGCCGCTGTCGGAGATCGTCCCGCCCGGCACGATCCATGCGCTCAGGAACCGTGTGGCCATGCTGCGCGGCGTAGACGCGGTCGAACGCCTGTTCGGCTGCCCAGTGCTGGAAAACGGCCCGCCGTTCGATATCGCCATTCATCTGTCGGGCGGCCAGATCGTCATCGAGGGCGAGCCCGGCGCCAAGGATACGGGCGACGCGACCGGCACGGTCCGCTCGATGATCGCCAGGCTGGAGCAGGTCGAATCGATCGATAGCTTCCTCTACGAGGGGGCGCGCCAGGTTCGCGCACTGACCGGCTACGACCGGGTGATGGTGTATCGCTTCGGCGTCGACGGCGCCGGCGAGGTGGCCGCCGAAGCCTGCAAGCGCGGGATCGGATCGTTCCTCGGCCTCCACTATCCGGCGAGCGACATTCCGGCGCAGGCGCGCGCGCTCTACAAACGTAACCTCCTGCGGATCATTACGGACGTCGACGCCGTGCCGGTGCCGATCGTGCCGCAGCTCGACGAGAACGGACGCCCCCTCGACCTGTCGCTCTCGGTGCTGCGCGCGGTGTCGCCGATCCATATCGAATATCTGAAGAATATGGGCGTCGGCGCCTCCATGTCGATCTCGATCATCGTCGAGGGCCGGCTCTGGGGCCTGTTCGCCTGCCACCATTACAGCCCGCGAGTCATTCCGTTCGAGCGCCGCTCGGTCGCCGAATTGTTCGCGCAGATGTTCGCGATGCAGCTCGAAAGCCGCGAGCGGCAGCTGATCGTCGAATTCGAGCGCCGCGCCCGCGACATCTCCGATCAGCTGCTCGGCGCCGTCGCCTCCGACGAGACGTTGCTCAACGATCCCGACTGGCTGAGCGGCATTCTGACCCACGCCATTCAGGCCGACGGCGTCGGCGTATGGATCAATGGTGAGCACGCCTTTTCCGGGGCCACGCCCGACGTCAATCAGTTCGCGCGGATCATCAAGGCGCTGAACGGCACCGCCGCCGGAAAGGTCTACGGGACCGATCGGATCGCGGCGATCGTTCCCGGCGCGGAAGACTTCGCCGACGTCGCCGCCGGCATGCTCGCCATCCCCATCAGCCGCGCGCCGCGCGACTATGTCGTCCTGTTCCGCTCGGAGCTGGTCCGCTCTGTCCGCTGGGGCGGCGACCCGCACAAGCCGATGGAATACGGACCGAACGGCCCGCGCCTCACCCCGCGCGAGAGCTTCGAGGAATGGAAGGAGACGGTCGAGGGCCGCTCGCGCCCGTTCACGCCGTCCGAATTCCGCGTCGCCGAGACGCTTCGGGCGACCCTGATCGAGGTCGTGCTGCGCCTCGCCGACGAGGCCAGCGCCGAGCGGCAGGCGGCGAACGAGCGCCAGGAGCTGCTGATCGCCGAGCTCAACCACCGCGTGCGCAACATTCTCGCCGTGATCCGCGGCCTGATCCGCCAGTCCAAGCCCAAATCGGGCAGCTCGATCGAAGATTTCGTCCAGCTCGTCGATGGCCGAATCCATGCGCTCGCCCGCGCCCACAACCAGATCACAGACGATCATTGGGGCCCGGCGCCGATCCGCGCGCTGATCGACGCCGAGGCAGCGGCCTTCCTGTCCGGACAGGCCGACCGGATCACAGTGGAAGGCCCCGAGCTGCTGCTCAACCCGCAGGCCTATTCGACGATGGCGCTGGTGATCCACGAGCTGGTCACCAACTCGGCCAAATATGGCGGCCTCTCCGACAGCGGGCGGGTCTGGATCGAATGGAAGCGCGGCGAGCGCGACGATCTCTTCCTCACCTGGCGCGAAAGCGGTGGGCCGCCGGTCAAGCCCCCGGCGCGCAAGGGGTTTGGCTCGACCATCATCGACCGTTCGGTGCCGTACGATCTCGGCGGGGAATCGGGGATCGACTATAAGCCGGAGGGCGTCGAGGCGCATTTCCGAATCCCCGCGCGGCACGTTTCCGAGCCGCGCGACTATGGCGGCCCGCCGATCCGCTTCGCGTCTCCGCCCCGCGCGAGCGCGGGCCCCGTGCCCGACGAAGTCATCCCGGACGCCAACGTGCTTCTCGTCGAGGACAGCCTGATCATCGCCCTCGATGCCGAGGACATTTTGAAGCGCCTTGGCGCCTCGCACGTGGCGACCGCCGCCACCGTCGAGGGCGCGCTCGACATGCTTCGCAACGGGCCGCCGACTTTGGCCATGCTCGACATCAACCTCGGCGACCACACCAGCTACGCGATCGCCGATAGGCTCAAGGAGCTCGGCGTCCCCTATCTCTTTGCCACCGGCTATGGCGAGCAGGCCGATCTGCCCGCCGGTCACACTGGCCGCCGCGTCCTGCAAAAGCCCTACACGCTGGAGAACGTCGCCCGCGCTCTGGCCGAGCTTGTGGGAACCGGGTCGCCCGCCGAACCCGAAGACGCACCGGGAGATTAACGAGGGCGTCGGCGGCGGATCGCGCTCCCTTTTAGCCCACAAGCCCCGTCACTATCAGGCCGCGAAGGTCCGGCAGCGCGAAATTGGTCTGGCCGTCGCCGCCATAGGTGGTGCCGATCAGCTCGAAGAGCGGCGGGTTGGCCGAAACCTGCAAAAGCGA
>DASQJU010000036.1:0-13695 GCA_035630915.1 Allosphingosinicella sp. | reverse complement strand
GTAGAGCTTCTCCGCCGCGGCGACCATTTTCTCGGTGTCGGCCAGTTCGGCAGCGGCCTTGTCGAGCATTGCCGGCTCGGTCCACACGCCGGTCCGCGGCCCAAGCGCGTGAAACGCGATGTCGCCGGCGGCGACGGCGATCAGATAGGGGGCCACCGGGTGTGTCATGCGGAAGCGATAGGCGCGCCGCCCCGCGCCCGCGGGCTCTCCCTCGGGGGTCAGCCGCTCGCCCGACATCACCACCTTGAGCGGCTCCGGCGCGGTAATCCGCGCCTCCCAGGTCTGGCGGATTCCGGGGCTGTCCTGGGTCGGGATCCAGGTCCGATTGAGGATCGCCTGGCCTTGGCTGAACAAATAGGGGTGGCGACCGCCGGCGGTCTGCTCCGCGGTCAGCCATTGCAGCGCCTCGGCGTCCGGCGCCGAACGGTAGCGGATGACGATCCGGAGCTGCTGCGGCACCAGATCCACAATCAGCGGGCGCCCGCGCGCCGCGTCGCCATCGCCGAGCCTCCACGCCAGCGGGCGGCCTTGCCCGTCCTGCACCGTCTCGATTTCCAGGCCCTTCGAGTCGAGGACGATCTCCTCCGCGCCCGGAGCCGCCTGGATGTCGAGCGTCGCCGTCCCGCTCATCCGCCGCGCCTCGAAATCGGCGTCGAGATCGAGCGCGACATGGGTGACGCGGGCGATTTCGGGCCGGGCGAAGCTTTGCGTATCCCGAGCATCCGGCCCGGTCAGGATCGGCGCCACCGTCCGCCCGGGCGGCGTCGCGGTGCCCGCGCACGCGCAGAGGGCAAAAACGGCGGCAAGAACGAGGATACGCATACGAACGGCTCCGGAGAGGCGGGAGAAGCGCCGCCCTAGCTTCAACGCCTCTCCGTGCAAGTCTTTCCGGTCAGTTCGCCCCGCCGAGCAGATGCTGCTGCCAGAACATCAGATTGACCCAGAAATTATAATCCTGGTTCTCTTTCTTGGCGAAGCCGTGCCCTTCGTTCTGGCCGATCAAATGCCAGGCCGGTCGGCCGGCGGCGCGGACTGCCGCGACCATCTGATCCGCTTCGGACTGCGGCACGCGCGGATCGTTGGCGCCAGTCACGACCATTAAAGGGATTCGAAGCTCGCTGACCCGAGTCATCGGGCTGATCCGGAGCAGCTCGGCCCGCTGGCTGCGCTCATCGCCATATTCGACCCGCCTCAGGTCCCGCCGATAGCTCTGCGTGTTCTCGAGGAAGGTGACGAAATTGGAGATGGCGACGACGCAATTGGCGGCGCGCAGCCGGTCGCCGAAGCGGATCGCCGAAGCGTAGCACATATAGCCGCCGTAGGAGCCGCCGGTGACCGCGATGCGCGCCGGATCGAGCGCCGGATCGTTCTTCAGGCGATCGAGAAACGCGCCGATGTCCTTCACCGAATTCTCGCGAAGCGCCGGCCCATTGTCGAGGCTGACGAAGCGCTTGCCGTAGCCGGTCGAGCCGCGGACGTTGGGATAGAAGATCGCGATTCCGAGCTCGTTGATCAGATAGTTGTTGCGGCCGAGGAAGCCGGGGCGCGACTGGCCTTCCGGCCCGCCGTGGATGTTGACGATCAACGGGCGACGGCCGGGGAAGCGCGCGGCGTCCGGCCGGTAGAGGAAGCCTGAAATCTGCTCGCCGTCGAAGCTTCGCACCTGCACCAGTTCCGGCTCGACGTTGCGCTCGGGGTCGAGGCCGCCCGTCTCGCTGCGAGTCCAGCGGGTGACAGCCAGAGTTTGCGGATCGACCGAATAGACGTCGGAGGGGCTGCGCGCCGAGCTGAGGCTGAAGCCGACCGCGCCCCAAGGCGCGATTTCGAGGCCGCCGATCGTTCCGGCCGGAAGCGCGCCCACCAGCCGGACCTGCCGCGTCGCGGTGTCGAGCAGCCGAAGCCGGCTGATGCCCGCCTCGTTGGTGGTGAAGGCGATCAGCCTGCCGTCGGGCGACACGTCGAAATTCTCGACGTCCCAGTTGATGTCGGTGGCGAGGGCGGTGAAGCGGCCGCTCGCGGGATCGATCGTGCCCAGCCGCTGGAAATCCGAGCCCTCGTCCGAGGTGACCCACAAGGTCCCGTCGGGAGCGAAGCCGGCGCCGCCATAAGCGATGTCGCGCGTATGATCCCCAATCGGCGTCATGGCGCCATTGGCGAGATCCATGAGGTAGAGGTTCGATTTGGTGACCGAGATATAGTTGAACACCACGGCGCGCCGGCCGTCGGGCGAGAAATCGGCGATCTGCCAGCCGCCGCCCTGGACCTCGGCAACCATCCGGTTCGTCGAGGGGTCGCGCGGATCGATCACATAGAGATCGGAATCCGTTCCGTTGCGCCGGGTCGAGCTGTAGCCGAGCCAGCGACCGTCATGACTCCAGGCGCCCATTTCGTTGCGGCTGCGCCCGTCGGTGAGCAGTCGCAGCTGGCCGTTCGCCAGCGTGTAGATCTGGTAGAATTCGCTGCCGCCGGCGTCCTTCTGCACGGCGAGGACGTCGCCCGCAGGCGACCAATTGCCGCCGACCGGCTCGGCTTCGAAGCTGATCTGCTGGCGGTCGCCCATCGGCGCGGCGACCCGGTGGAGCTGGGCGGTGTTGCCGAATCGGGTGGTGATCAGGATCGAGCGGTCGCGCGGGTGCCAGCCGGCAAAGCCGGCGGTGCGGAATTCCATATAGGGCCGGGTCCGCGCGCCCAGATCGGCCGGAACGGGCGGAATCCCGTCGGCGGTCAGCGCGGCCGGTTTCTCCATGGCCGGCGGAGAGGCCGCCTGCTGGGCAAGCGCGGCGCCGAGCGGCGTCAACAAAAGAGCGGCGGCGAGCCTGAAACGCATGGAAATTCCCCTCCCGATGGTTATTCGTTTGATAGGGGCCGTCGCCGGGCCCGGCAATGGCTGGAGCGAACGGATTGATCACCCAATATGGAGCGCTGCCCTACCGGGTCGATGATGATGGGCGGTTGGAAATCCTGCTCATCACCTCGAAGGAGCGGATGCGCTGGGTGATTCCCAAGGGCAACCCGATCCCGTTCTTCCTCAATTATGAGTGCGCCGCGCGCGAGGCGTTCGAGGAGGCGGGCGTCGAAGGCAAGATCGCGGTCAGTTCGGTTGGCGCGTTCCGCTACGAGAAACGGCGCGGAGGCGGCAAGGCCGCGCGCGCCAGCGTCACCGTCTTCCCGTTGCTCGTCACCCGCGAAGCGCACCGCTGGCCCGAGCGCGGCCAGCGCGTCCTGCGCTGGTTTCCGCCGGAAGCCGCCGCGGAAGCGGTTGAGGAGCCCGAACTGAAGGAGCTGATCCTTTCGTTCAGCGCCGAAGAGGGTCACTATCCGCGCGCATCGCTGGTTGTTATGGGCGTCAACCGTTTCTCCTGGGGGTACAGGATGCTGAGCTTCATCCGGACGATCATGCCGAAGGAAGACCGCTTCTTCGACATGTTCGAGCGCCACGCACATATACTCGTCGCCGGCGCCGACGCGCTGGCCAAGATGGTCTCGGGCGAGGAAGAGATCGCCGAATCCTGCAAGCATATCGCCGCGCACGAAAACGCGGCCGACGAAGTGACGCGCGACGTGCTGGTGGCGGTACGCCGCTCGTTCATCACCCCGTTCGACCGCAGCGCGATCACCGCGCTCGCTTCCTCGATGGACGATGCGATCGACGAGATGTGGCAGACGGCCAAGGCGGTCACGCTCTACGAGGTGACCAGCTTCGAGCCGCAGATGAAGGAGATGAGCGAGGCGGCCGTGGAGGCGGCGCGGCTCGTGCTCGAGGCGGTCCCGCTGATGCGCAATGTCGGGAAGAATGCCGGCCGGCTGCACGAAATCACCGAGGAGATCGTCCACCTCGAAGGCAAGGCCGACGGGCTCTACAGCGCCGGGCTCAAGGCGCTGTTCCAGCAGCACGGCGAGCGGCCGATGGCCTTCTTCGTCGGCCGCGAGGTCTATCGCCACCTCGAGCGGGTACTGGATGGCTTCGAGGACGTCGCCGACGAGATCCAGGGCATCGTGATCGACCACGCTTGATGGACGGGACACTGCCCTTCTACTTGCTGGTCGCGCTGATCGGGGTCGCGCTGCTGTTCGATTTCCTGAACGGCCTCCACGACGCCGCCAACTCGATCGCGACCGTCGTCTCGACTCGGGTCCTCTCGCCGCAGCTCGCCGTCGCCTGGGCGGCCTTCTTCAACTTCATCGCCTTCCTGTTCTTCGGCCTCCATGTCGCGGAGACGATCGGCAAGGGCATCATCGAGGCGGACATCGTCACCCCCGGGGTGATCTTCGCCGCTTTGATCGGCGCGATCTTCTGGAACGTGCTGACCTGGCTGCTCGGCATTCCCTCCTCGTCGAGCCACGCGCTGATCGGCGGCCTGCTCGGCGCGGGCGTGACCAAGGCGGGGGTCGGCGCGGTCGTCTGGTCGGGCGTGGTCAAGACGACGCTCGGCATCTTCATGGCCCCGATACTCGGCATGATCACCGCGGTGCTGCTGATGACGCTGGTCGCCTGGCTGTTCCGGCGCTTGGCGGCGAACCGCGCCGACCGGGTCTTCCGCCGCACCCAGCTTTTCACCTCGGCGCTCTACTCGCTCGGCCACGGCGGCAACGACGCGCAGAAGACGATGGGGATCATCGCCGTCCTGCTCTACTCGCAGGGCATCTACCAGGGCGGCTTCCACGTGCCGTTCTGGGTGGTGATCTCGTGCCAGGCCGCGATGGGCCTCGGCACCCTGATGGGCGGCTGGCGGATCGTCCACACGATGGGCTCCAAGATCACCCGGATCACCCCGCGCGAGGGCGCCTGCGCCGAGTTCGGCGGCTCGATCATGCTGTTCGGGGCGACCTGGCTCGGCATCCCCGTCTCCACCACCCACACGATCACCGGCTGCATCATGGGCGTGGGCGCCGCGCGACGGGCCTCGGCGGTGCGCTGGGGCGTCGCCGGCAACATCATCATCGCCTGGTTCATCACCATCCCCGCGGCAGCGGCGATTGCGGCCATGACGTTCTGGCTGACCGAGTTCTTCTAGAGCTTCAGCACTCGACCACGTTAACGGCGAGGCCGCCCAGCGAGGTTTCCTTGTAGCGCTCGTTCATATCGAGACCGGTCTTGCGCATGGTCTCGATCACCTGATCGAGGCTGACCCGGTGCGAGCCGTCACCGACCAAAGCGAGGCGCGAGGCCTCGATCGCCTTGACGGCGCCGACCGCGTTGCGCTCGATGCACGGCACCTGGACGAGCCCGCCCACCGGATCGCAGGTGAGCCCCAGATTGTGCTCCATGCCGATCTCCGCGGCATTCTCGACCTGCCCCGGAGTGCCGCCGAGCGCCGCGGTCAGCCCGGCGGCGGCCATCGAGCAGGCGACCCCTACCTCGCCCTGGCAACCGACCTCGGCGCCCGAAATCGAGGCATTCTCCTTGAACAAAGAGCCGATCGCCGCCGCGGTGAGCAGGAAGATGCGCGTACCCTCGTCGGTCGCGCGCGGCGTGAAACGCTGATAGTAGCGCAGCACGGCTGGGACGATGCCGGCAGCGCCGTTGGTCGGCGCGGTGACGACCTTGCCGCCCGCCGCATTCTCCTCGTTGACCGCCAGCGCCCAGAGGTTGACCCAATCGATCACCGTCAGCGGGTCCTGCAGCGCGCGCTCGGCCCGCTCGGTCAGCAACTGGTGGAGCGCCGGCGCGCGGCGCTTGACGTTGAGCCCGCCCGGCAGGATGCCGCCTTGCCCGATCCCCCGGTCGATGCAGGCGGACATCGCCCCGGCGATTTCGTCGAGCCGCGCGTCGATTTCCGCGTCGCTCATCGCCGCGCGCTCGTTGGCGCGTGCGATATCGGCGAAGCTCATCTCCCCGTCCGCGGCGATGGCCAGCAGTTGGTCGCCCGAACTGAAGCGGAAGGGCACGTCCCACGCCCCTTCGGGCGGTGCGTTGCGCGCAACCGCCGCCTCGTCGACCACGGCTCCTCCGCCGACCGAATAGGAGACCTTGCTGTCGAGCTCGGCACCGCCTTCGTCGTGCGCGGTGAAGCGCATGCCGTTCGAATGGTGCGGAAGCCGTTCGCGCTGGAGGAAGCGGACGTCCGCGCCTTCGTCGAAGGCGATTTCGTGCGTCCCGCCGAGCCTCAGGCGGCCGCTTTCGCGGATCGCGCCGACCGTTAGATCGGCCGCGTCGGGGTCGATCCGGTCGGGCCGCTGCCCGGAAAGGCCGAGCAGGATCGCGCGATCGGTGGCGTGCCCCTTGCCGGTCAGCGCCAGCGATCCATAGAGATCGACCTCGACGCGCGCCGTCCGTTCGAGCAGCCCGGCAACACTCAGCCCCTCGACAAAGCGGCAGGCAGCCGTCATCGGACCCATCGTGTGCGAGCTGGAAGGACCGACCCCGATCTTGAAGAGGTCGAAGACGCTGCAAACCAAGGCTTCTCTCCTGAGGGCGCCCAATGGGCCTCGCGTCGGCGCATGGCAAGCTTGAGCGCGCCCTTCGTCCTGCTCGACGACGCCCGGCCCGGCGGCCGCGCGCGGCTGTTCTCCGGCCTCGAGGAGGCGATCGAAACGCGGGAGTTTTCCGAGGTCCGTTCGTGCCTCGACCGGCTGCGCGGGCGCAGTGCCGCGGGCTTCCTTGCCTACGAGGCGGGACACGCGCTGGAGGAAAAGCTCACGCCGCTTCGCCACCCCCCCTCCGCCGCTGCTCCGCCCCTGCTCTGGTTCGGCCTGTTTGCGCAGGAGGAGGAGGTCGATCCCGCGGCGCTCCTGCCCGACGGGGCCGGCGCCTGGTCCGGCGCGCCGCGGCCGCTGATCAGCTATGCGGAATATCAGACCGGCCTCGCCGCGGCGAAGACCCATATCGAGGCCGGAGACATCTACCAGGCCAACCTCACCTTCGCCGCCGAGGTGCCGTTCGCGGGCCATCCGCTTGCTCTCTACGCCGCCCTGCGGGAGCGCGCGAAGGCCGGCCACGGCGCGATCGTCTTCACCGGCACGCACTGGATCCTCAGCCTGTCGCCAGAATTGTTTTTCACACTCGAGGCGGGGCGGCTGACGGCCAAACCGATGAAGGGGACCGCACCGCTCGGCGCGGACGTAGAGGCGTTCCGCGCCGACCCCAAGCAGCGCGCCGAGAATCTGATGATCGTCGATCTCCTGCGCAACGACCTCTCCCGCGTGGCGCGACCGGGAACGGTCGCGGTGCCGGAGCTGTTCGAGGTCGAGACCTATCCGACGATCCTCCAGATGACCTCGACGGTGACCGCCGCACTCGCCGACGGGCTCGGCCCGGTCGACGTGATCGAGACGATCTTTCCCTGCGGCTCGATCACCGGCGCGCCGAAGATCCGCGCGATGGAGGTGATCGGATCCCTCGAAGCGGCGCCGCGCTCGGTCTATTGCGGCGCGATCGGAAGCATGAGCGAGGACGGGGCGGCCGCGTTCAACGTCGCCATTCGCACCTTGGTGCTGAAGGCGGGCGAGCGCATAGCCCGGATCGGCCTCGGCTCGGGGATCGTCGCGGACAGCGCGGCTGACGACGAGTGGCGCGAGTGTTTGGCGAAGGGATTGTTCGTGGCGACGCAGCGGGGGGTCGATCTGATCGAGACGATGCGCTTCGATCCGCACGAGGGCATTGCCCATCTCGATCGCCATCTCGCCCGCATGAAGGCGAGCGCCGATGCGCTCGGTTTCCGGTTCGACCGGCACGAGGCGCGCAACGACCTCCAGGCCGCCTCCTTCCGCGCCGGGCCGGGCCGCATCCGGCTCGCTTTATCGCGCGTCGGCGCGCTGTCCATCGAGCTCAGCCCGCTGGGCGATCCACCGGCCGAGCCGGTCGAGGTCGCGCTCGCCCCCCTGCCGGTCTCGGCGGACGATTTCCGCCTGCGGCACAAGACCAGCGACCGGGCCTTCTATGATCGCGCGCGCGCCGCCGCCGGGACGTTCGAAGTGGTCTTTACGGACGTCGAGGGCTTCCTCACCGAGGGGAGCTTCACCAGCCTCTTCGTCGAGCGCGACGGCGCGCTGCTGACCCCGCCGCTCGCGAGGGGCCTGCTGCCCGGCGTGCTGCGCGGCGCGCTGATCGACGAGGGACGGGCGCGGGAGGCCGATCTGACCCCGGTCGATCTCGTCGAGGGCTTCCTGATCGGCAACGCCCTGCGCGGCCTCGTTCGCGCCCGGTTAAGCCAGGCATTGTCAGAGGAGGGCCGATGAACATCGACCGACGCGCATTCCTGGCCTCGGGCACCGCCGCGGTGGCGGTTGGCATCGCACTGACCCTGCCCGGGCGCAGCGCGGACGCGCAGCGCCAGCAATTTCCCTTCCGGCTGGCCGATGCCGAATGGCGGCGGCGGCTTAGTCCGCGCCAATATGCGGTGCTGCGGCAGGCCGCGACCGAGCGGGCGGGATCGAGCGCGCTCAATGCCGAACATCGCCGGGGCACGTTCCGCTGCGCCGGCTGCGGCCATCCGCTCTTCTCCTCGGCCACCAAGTTCGAGAGCGGCACCGGTTGGCCGAGCTTCTTTCGTCCGCTGCCCGGCGGCGTTGTGACGCGTGACGACGGCAGCATCGGCATGGCCAGAACGGAAGTGCTCTGCGCGCGCTGCGGCGGCCATCTCGGCCATGTGTTCAACGACGGGCCGCGTCCCACGGGCCTGCGCTACTGCATGAACGGCGACGCGATGACCTTCCGCGCCGCCTAGGCGGCGATTGGGAATCTCAGCAGCCGGTCCTGCACCGGAACCAGCGCCTGCGCGCCCGTTCCCACCGCTCGCACGATCTCCGGATGATGGGCGTCGAGCCCGCCGGTCAGCGCGCCGAAGGCGGGCAGGATGAGCTTGGTCGCGGTGGCGACGAAGCAGCGTCGCGAAATCTGGCGGCCGCGGTGGGTGATCCTGAGCTTGGGATGGAAATGGCCGCTGAGCTCGGGCCGCGTCTCGGCGGGCTCCGCCTCATGGCGCAGGATCAGCCCGTCGACCTGCGCTTCCTCGACCACCGCGCCGCCGCAATGGTCGGCGAAGCCGACATCATGGTTGCCGACGATCCAGGTCCAGCGCGTCGTCGAGGTGAGCGCTATCAAAGCGGCGCGCGCGTCCTCGGGCAGCCGGTCGCAGCCCTCGCGGTCGTGGAAGCTGTCGCCGAGGCACCAGATCTCTTCGGCCGCGGCTGTTGCGACGATCAGCGACAGATCGGCGAGAGTCGCAGCCGAATCGTAGGGCGGCAGCATCTGCCCGCCCTTGGCGAACCAGCTCGCCTTTTCGAGGTGGAGATCGGCGACGAGCAGCGCCCGCCGGGCCGGCCAGAACAGCGCGCCCTGCGGCAGCGCCATCAGTTCGTGGCCTGAGAACGAAAAGCGAACCATGAGACGGCTATAAAGCCGCGGCCGCGGGCCTTTCAAGCGTTCAGAAGGGGAGGTGGACCAGCGACAGCAGCGACGCGTCGGCGCGCGTCGTCCAGAAGAGGAGTCCGCCGACGGCGAATCCCTGAGCAACCAGCGCGAACGGGCTTTGCAGCTTCTTCCAGAACTTGGTCACGTCTTCCCTCGATTTTTTTCTTATCGGCCCGCCGGTTGGCGGCGGACGGTCCGTTATCCGGCGTCCGTCCGAGACGCACGCCGTTTTTCGACCATCGGCCGCACAGGATAAACAGAATGTGAACTGGATCGACGAGCCGCGCGATTCTAGCGACGAAGGGTCCGGCGCCGAAACGATTGCCCTTCAGTGCGCAGCGCCAGCCTGGACCTGCCGCATCACGCGCAGCAGATTTCCGCCCATCACCTTGGCGATGTCCGCCTCGCTGAGGCCCTCGCGGCGGAGGCGCGCGCTGATCCGCGGCAGCGCGGCGATGTCCTCCATGCCGATCACACCGCCGCCGCCGTCCCAATCCGCCCCGAGCCCGACATGGTCGGCGCCCATCACCCGGATCGCGTGGAGCATTGAGCGCATGTAGAGATCGAAATCCGCGGTGGTGTAGGGCCGCTGGGCATTCAGCGCGGCGAGGTCGGCGGTCAACTGCCGCCGTTGCTGCGCATCGAGATTGCCCCACTGCTTCTGCCGCTCCTGCAACGCGTCGCGTTCGTCCGAAAGATCGTTCTGGACCAGGAACACGCTGTTGATCATCATTAACCCGCCCGCCTCGGCCAGCCGCCGCATCCGCGCGTCATCGAGGTTGCGGCGGTGCTCGAAGATCGCCCGCGGCCCGGAGTGGGAGAGGATGATCGGCACCCGGGACAGCGCCAGCATCTGATCGAACGTTTCGTCCGAGCTGTGGCTGCCGTCGATGATCATCCCCAGCCGGTTCATCTCCGCGACCCATTGCCGGCCGAGCGGCGAGAGGCCGTGCCAGCGCGCCTCGCCGGTGGCGCTATCGGCGAGCTGGTTGGTGCGGCTGTGCACCGGCCCCGCCATCCGTACGCCGAGCCGGTGAAAGGTGGTGAGCAGCGTGAGGTCCTCGCCGAGCGGCCAGCTGTTCTCGATGCTCTGGAAGGCAAACCGGCGGCCATTGGCCAGAAGGAACTCAGCCTCGTCCGGCGTCGTAGCGAGGCCGATCCATCGCGAATTCGCGGCCATCGTCCGCTGGATCGCCATCGCACGGAGCAAAGCCGCGTCGCGCCCGGCGGCATAGCCTTCCGGAGTCAGCGCGCCCTGCGCCGTGTAGATGACGAAGAAGCCGCCATCGAGCCCGCCTTCCTGCATCCGCGGCAGATCGACCTGGCTGTTATCCTCGGCATAATGGTGCGGCTGCGCGAAATCCCAGCCGCCGACCTCGAAATAGGTCGGCGTGTCGAGGTGGGTGTCGATCACGATCATCCGCTGGTGCGCGGCGCGGTCGGCAGCGCTGATCTCCGACTGCTGCGCGGAGGCGGGGATCGCGAGGGTGACGGCGAACAGAGGAAGCAAAAGCATGCGCATAAGCTCGGCTCCGGCTGACCGAGCAGGACACTAGGGTTTCGTAAGCAGCCGGTCGAGGTCTCGCCGCAAGGCCTCGGCGCTGTGGTCGAGCACCTGTTGCAGCAAGGCAGCTTTTAGCTCACCGATCGTCCCTTGGCGGGCGCCGCAATCGTTGCAGCCGATCGGATCGGCGTCAGAGGATTCGCTCCCCCGGGGCATGCTGTAATTGGCGCTGCCGCAGACCTCGCAATGGATTTCGACCGAAACGTCCATATTTTACCTCTGACAAGTCGAGTCCCGCTTCAATCCGCCATGGCAGACGCGGACGCGCTCGACAATGTGGACGACACCCTGTCCTTGTGTTACGCCACCGTCCGACTGTCGACTTCTTCCGATCGGGGATGAACGGGTGCCAAAGCCTTCCTGGACCAGCTTTTTTTCGCGTAGCGGCAGCTCCCACATGGAGCATGTCTGGGATTCTCTCTGGAGCAGCTGGACGAGCAGCCTGCCGGAGCGCCAGGCCGCCGTGCGCCTGGTCCAACTCGCGGTTCAGGGCATCCACCCCTCCGCAGAGGGGGCGATTCGATTCGATTCGACCGCGCCGACAATCCTTACGTTCGACCGCGCAGCTTTCTTCGCCGTGCCCGCCATCGTCCTTGACGAGCCCCGGGATGATGCGGCTGAACGGGAAAGTGCGTTAGCTTCGACGTCGGCTGAGACTCCGCTCGACGCGCCCACCACCGACTCCGGCCAGCGGGCCGGCACTGTGACTTTTGCCGGCTCCGCGACTGCGACATTCGGCGCCCAGAGCCAGATCTTCGCTGATCCCGCGGCCAATTTTGCAGTGCTCTACAGCGAGGATTTTCAGTCCGCGCTGGTCGTTAACCTGCTCAACAAAACACTGCTCGAGGGCGGCCCCGGCAACTTCCCGGAGCTTAGCCACGGACCCGATGACGTGCTCAATCTCACCGGGGATTTCTCGTCCGGCTTCGGCTTGCCATCGCAGCCGGGCGACATCGACATGGTCCTGCTGGGCGCTGGACAGGATTACAATCTCATCTCCAGCGAAGATAATGTCGCCGCTGGCGAGACAATGACCATCCACGGCGTTCAGCTCGGCGCCGGGAACCGTGTTATCTTCGACGGCAGCGCCGAAACCGACGGCAGCTTCGTCTTTCTCGGCAGCGAGGCAGGTGACACCTTCCTCGGTGGTGATGGCGACGACGTGATTTACGGACTGGGCGGCGGCGACTCTCTCGCCGGGGGCGGGGGCGCGGACCGGTTTGTCTATCTCAGTGCCAGCCAGTCGAGCGGCACGGATTACGACACGCTCGGCGACTTCGATCCCGGCGCGGACCGGATCGACTTGGCCAGCACCGTGGCCGGATTCGGCGCCGCGGTGACCGCCGGCGCTCTTTCCAATGCAACATTCAATGTGGATCTCGGAACCGCAATGGCCGGCCTCGGCGCCGCCCAGGCGAGCTGGTTCGCGCCGGACGCCGGCGACCTCGCCGGGACGATCTTCCTGGTCGTTGATGCCAACGGCGTCGCCGGCTACCAGGAAGGCGAGGATTACGTCTTCGCAATCGGTGGCTCCCCGCTCGCGGACCTGACCGGCCACACCGACTTCTTCGTCTAGAGGTCGTCCACCCGCATCGCGATCTCGGCGAGGCTTTCGGCCTCGATCAGCAGGCTGTCGTCGACCGTTCCGGTGGCCGTGCGCTCGCGGCCGATGATCACCAGCACCGGCACGGCCATCGGCGAGACCCGGTCGAGCTCGACATGGACCATCGTCCCCTGCGCGCGATCCAGCAACGAAGCGAGGCGGCCGACGTCGGTCATCCGCGTTCGCGCGTCGTTCCATGCGGCCTTGAGCAGCAAATGATCGGGCTCGTAGCGGCGCAACACGTCGTAGATCAGGTCGGTCGAGAAGCTCACCTGCCGGCCCGACTTGCGCTTGCCCGGATGGTGCCGCTCGACCAGTCCCCCGATCACCGCCACTTCGCGGAAGGCGCGCTTGAGCAGGCTCGAATTCTGCACCCATTCGACGAATTCGTGCTCGAGAATGTCCGACGAGAAGAGGGCGGCGGGATCGGGGATCGGATCGAGCCCGTAGCAGGCCAAAGCATAATCGTTGGAGACGAAGCCGAGCGGCCTGAGCCCCGCGCTCTCCATCCGCCGCGTGATCAGCATGCCGAGCGACTGGTGCGCGTTCCAGCCCTCGAAGCTGTACGCGACCATATAGTGGCGGTGCTCGTGCGGGAAGGTCTCGACCAGCAGCTCGTCGGGCGCCGGCAGCTTCGAGCGATAATCCTGCACCTGCAGCCAGTCGCGCACGTCGTCGGGGAAGCGCCGCCATTGCGCGCGGTCGTGGAGGAAATGGCGAACGCGCTCGGCAAGGTTCGTGCTCATCGCCATGCGCGCGCCGAGGTAGGTCGGGATCCGCGCCGACTTTGACGAGGCGCGCACGATCAGGTCCATGCCGTCGATCCGCTCGACTTCGAGCACCAGGCCGGCGAAGAAGAAGGTGTCCCCCGGGCTGAGCGTCGAAGCGAAATTGTCCTCGACGGTGCCCAGCTTGCGGCGGCTATTCGCTGCGCGCCTATGACAAGTTCAAGCGGCTGACCCGTGAAGGCGATACCTGGCGCGTCAGCCATCCCCGCTTCATCCAGCAGCACCGGATGAACGCCGGGATCATCGTCGACGTCCCGCTCTACGACGTGCGCTTCAAGGGCGGGCGCAAGCTCGGCACGGTTGAAGACAATTTCGCCTCCTCGCTTTCGCCCGGCGACACCTTCTACTTCGCCGGGCTGGTGCTCGAGGTCGAGCGGATCGACGGGAT
>DASQJU010000035.1:0-5504 GCA_035630915.1 Allosphingosinicella sp. | reverse complement strand
CGACCCCTCGCGCACGCCCGCGGCCAGGTCGTCGAGCCGGCCCTCGGTGAGCTGCACCTCGAGATCGGGGTGACGCGCCAGCAACGCCGCCACCGCGCGCGGCACGACCGTGGCCATCGCGCTGCCGAACGCCCCGACGCGCAGCGAGCGACGCTGCTCGGCGGCCAGCTCGGCGAGCTGCGTGCCGGCGAGCGCGAGCCGGTCGGCCAGCGCCTGCGCGTGCGCGACCTTTCGTGCGAGGTGATCGGCACCCTCGCCTCGCGCGGGCAGGGCGGCTTCCAGGACCAGGACGACGTGATCCTGATGCCGATCAAGGCGGTCCAGCGCCGCCTCACCGGCAACCGCAACCTGCGCTTCATCATGGTCGCCGTCGACGACGCCTACGACAGCGCGTCGGTGCAGAGCTCGATTGAGAATCTGCTGCGCGAGCGGCGCCACCTCGGCCGCGCGGCGCAGAACAATTTCAACGTCTTCGACACCAAGCAGATTTCCGAAACGCTGCAGGGCACAACGCGCATCCTGACGGCCGTGATGGGCGCGGTCGCGGCGGTCAGCCTGATCGTCGGCGGGATCGGCATCATGAACATCATGCTCGTCTCGGTCACCGAGCGGACGCGCGAGATCGGAATCCGCCTGGCGATCGGCGCGATCGGCCGCGAGGTGCTGATGCAGTTCCTGATCGAGGCGGTCGTGCTCGCCTGCCTCGGCGGGTTGATCGGGCTCGTCCTGGCGCTGGCGGCGACCTTCATTCTCGCCCCGATCATCCAGGTGCCGTTCCTGTTCGATCCGCAGATCAACCTGATCGCATTCAGCGTCTCCGCGCTGATCGGCATCGTCTTCGGCTATTTCCCCGCCCGCCGCGCGGCCGCGCTCAATCCGATCGACGCGCTAAGGCACGAATGAGGCGGTCAGGCCTCCTCGGCGCAGGCCGGGGGCAAAGCGGCGCAGATCGCGGCCTGCATCTGCTCGGGCGTGAACGGCTTCCTGAGCACCACCGTCTCGTCGGGGCAGGCGCCGAGCGCGCGGCTTTCGGCATAGCCGCTGATGATGATGCCGGGGATGTCCGGACGGATCGCGCGCGCTTGCTTGAGCACGTCGGAGCCCGACACGAGCGGCATCGCATAATCGGTGACGATCAGATCGTAGACGTGGGGCTCCGCTTCGAGCTTGCGCAGCAGCGCGGCGCCATCCGCAGTCGAATCGACCTCGTGGCCCATGTCGGAAAGCATGCCGGCGGTCGTCTCGCGCACGCCGTCATGATCGTCGACGAGCAGGATCCGCAGCGGCAGCGCGGCGGAGGCCGGCGCCGCTTGCACGGTCGGTTCCTGCACCGGCTGTGCGGCGCTGCCCTCCTCAGCGCGCGGCAGCCAGATCTCGACCAATGTCCCCTCGTCGATGGTGGAGGAGATGGCGAGCGCGCCGCCCGACTGGTGGGCGAAGCCGTAGACCATCGACAGGCCGAGCCCGGTGCCCTTGCCGACGTCCTTGGTGGTGAAGAAGGGCTCGGTGACCTGCTCGATCAGCTCGGGCGGGATGCCGGTGCCGCGGTCGCGGACGGCGAGGACGACATAATCGCCCGGCGACAGCCCGAGCGGATCGCTCTCGCCCGCCGCCGCGTTGCGGGCGGAGATCGAGATCGTGCCCCCTTCCGGCATCGCGTCGCGCGCATTGATGATCAAATTGACCAGGGCCAGCTCCAGTTGCGCGCCGTCGGCATAAGCGCGGCCGATCTCGGCGCCCGATTCCCATTCGAGCTGGACCAGGCCGCCGAGCGTGTGGGCGAGGAGGTCGGTCACCGAGGCCCAGAGCTTCTCGACGTCGATCTCCGCCGGCGCCAGCTGTTGGCGGCGGGCGAAGGCGAGCAGTCGGCCGACCAGGTCCGACCCCTGCTCGGCGGCGCGCCGGGTCAGGGCCAGGATCTTCGTCTGCTCCTCGTCGAGCGGAACGCGCCGCTCGATTAGGCCGATGCCGCCGAGCACGGCAGCCAGGAGGTTGTTGAAATCGTGCGCGATGCCGCCGGTCAGCTGGCCGATCGCGTCCATCTTGCGCGCCTGGAGCAGCTCTCGTTCGAGATTCTTGCGTTCGGTGACGTCGAGTAGCGTGCCCGCATAGCTCGGACCGGCGTCGCCCTCGCCCAGCAGCACCGCCTGGTCGAGGAAATGCTTGTAGCCGCCGTCGGCGCACTTCCAGCGATATTCGATCGCCATCGCCCCGGCGCGGGCGCGTTCGCCCAGCGCCTTCAGCGTCCGCTCGCGATCCTCCGGGTGGAGCCGCTCCGCCCACAGGCCGGGATTGGCCTCCACCGCGTCGAACTCGAAGCCGGTGACCGCGGCAAAATTGCCGCCGACGAACTGGGGCAGCCGTGGCCCCGCGCTGTCCGTCTCGAGATAGAGGATGATCGGCAGCGACTGAATGATCGCCGCCTGGCGCTGCTCGGCCACGCGCAGCTCCTGTTCGACCTTGAGCCGCGCCGCATTGGCCTTGAGGTTCGCGTCCAGCAGCTCCTGCTCCTGTGCCGCCTTGCGCTGAATCTCCTGGGTCATGGTGAACAGATCGACGAACACCGCAACCTTCGAGCGAAGAACGACGGGCTCGACCGGCTTGAACACATAATCGACCGCGCCCATCGAATAGCCGCGCATCAAATGTTCTTTTTCCTTGTTGACGGCGGAGAGGAAGACGATCGGAATCCGCTTGGTCTGTTCGCGCTGGCGGATGATCTGCGCGGTCTCGTAGCCGTCCATGCCGGGCATGAAGACGTCGAGCAGGATCACCGCGAACTCGCCCTTGAGCAGATGGCGCAGCGCCTCCTCGCCCGACTGGGCGACTTCGACCTCGGCGATGTCCTCGATCACGGTGCGGATCGCGAGCAGATTCTTGTCGTCATCGTCGACGACCAGCACGCGGGCGCGCTTCATCGGAGCGGGCTCGGCCGCCGCTGCGGCGGCGGGATCGGCCCCTTGTTTCAGCTCGGACGTCACCGCCTGGATCGCGCTCATCACTTATTCCGCGGCCGTCTGGGTGATGGCGCGCGCCGGCGAGGCGGCGTGGCTGCGCGCCCTGCCGATCCACACCCGCAGCAGCGCCAGAAGCAACTCGATGTCGACCGGCTTGGCGATATAGTCCGAAGCGCCGGCGTCGAGGCATTTCTGGCGGTCGCCCTTCATCGCCTTGGCGGTGACCGAGATCAGCGGAACGTCGGCCAGCGCCGGATTGGCGCGGATCTGCCGCATGGTCTCATAGCCGTCCATCTCCGGCATCATGATGTCGATCAGCGCGATGTCGATCCCCGGAGTCTGCTCGAGGATCAGGATGCCGTCGCGGCCGCGCTCGGCGTGGAGCACCTCGATCGCATAGCTTTCGAGCACGCTGGTCAGCGAGTAGATGTTGCGGATGTCGTCGTCGACGATGAGGATCTTGGCGCCGGCCAGCTCGGGCAGGTCGCGCGGCGCGGACGAGGCCGAGTCCTCGCGGGTACGTGCCCGGCGGCGCCTGCGGCCGGCCTTGGCGTCCTCGCGTATCGTACGGAACAGCCGCGCCAGCTCGTCGAGCTGGGCCGGTTTCTCGGTGACGTCGCGCGCGCCCATCTCGGTCACGTAGCCGGCCTCGTCGACGCCGGAGACCACGTGGATCGGAATCTCCTTGGTTTCGGAATCGTGCTTGAGCAGGTCGAGCAGGACGAAGCCGTTGATGTCGTCCAAGCCGAGATCGAGCGTGATCGCGTCGGGCCTGAGCTTGCGGGCCATCGCCAGCGTACCGGAGCCGGCGGTCGAAACGACGCCCTTGAGGCCGTTGTCGCGGGCGAGATCGAGCAGCACCGAGGCGAAGGTCACGTCGTCTTCGACGATCAGCACGAACGGCGTCGTGCCGAGATTGTCGCGGTCGTCGCTGACCTCGATCGTTGCCGGCAGCGCGCTGGGCACGGCCGCCCCGCTATTCTCGTAGCGCGCCGAGGTCGTCTGGGCCGGCGCGATCACCGCCGCCGCTTCGAACGGGACGAACAGGGTGAAGGTCGATCCCTCGCCGGGCTGCGAGCGCACCTGCAGCTCGCCACCCAGCAGGCGCGCGATCTCGCGGCTGATCGAGAGGCCGAGGCCGGTGCCGCCATATTTGCGGCTGGTCGTCGCGTCGGCCTGCTGGAATGCCTCGAAGATCAGCTTCTGCTTGTCCTCGGGGATGCCGATGCCGGTGTCGGTCACCGCGATCTCGATCGCCTTGTCGACGCTGCGGAGAACCGGGTGGTTGGTGTTCCAGCCGCTGGTCACGCAGCTCGCCGCGAGCGTGACGCTGCCCTCAGAGGTGAACTTGAAGGCGTTGGAGAGCAGGTTGAGGATGATCTGCTGGAGCCGCTTCTCGTCGGTGCGTATCGTTGCGGGGAGCGTCTCGTCGAACTCGACCTTGAGCTCGAGACCCTTGTCGGCGGCGAGCTGGCGGAAGGTCCGCTCCATGTGCAGCTTGAGGCTCGACATCGGCATGTCGCCGATCTCGATCGAGATCGTGCCGGATTCGATCTTCGAAAGATCGAGGATGTCGTTGATCAGGCTGAGCAGGTCGGAGCCCGCCGAGTGGATCGTGCGGGCGAACTCCATCTGCTTGTCGTTGAGATTGCCCTGCGGGTTGTCGGCGAGAAGCTTGGAGAGGATCAGCAACGAGTTGAGCGGCGTGCGCAGCTCGTGCGACATGTTGGCGAGGAACTCCGACTTGTACTTCGAGGTCAGCGCCAGCTGCTCGGCCTTCTCCTCGACCGCGCGGCGGGCCATGTCGATCTCGAGATTCTTGGCCTCGACCTGCTTCTTCTCGTTCTCGAGCAGCTGGGCCTTCTCCTGCAGCTCCTCGTTGGTGTTGTGAAGCTCCTCCTGCTTGGTGGTGAGCTCGGTTTGGCGGGCCTGCAGCTCCTGGGTCAGCAGCTGCGACTGCTTGAGCAGGCCCTCGGTGCGCATGGTGGCGGCGATCGTGTTGAGCACGATGCCGACCGATTCCATCAGCTGGTCGAGGAAGCTCTGGTGAGTCTCGTTGAACTCGCTGAACGAAGCCAGCTCGATCACCGCCTTCACATCGTCCTCGAACAAAGCCGGGAGGATGTTGATGTTGGCGGGCGTCGCCTGCCCGAGGCCCGAGCCGATGCGAATGAAGTCGCCCGGAACGTCCTTCAGCAGGATCGGGCGCTTGTCGGCCGCGGCCTGCCCGACCAGACCCTCGCGCAATGAGAATTCCCGGCGCAAAGTGTCATGGCTCTCGGCGCCGTAGCTGGCGACCAGCTCGAGCTTGGTGTCCTCCTCCTCGCGCTTGGTGACGTAGAACACGCCATATTGGGCGTTCACCAGCGGCGCGAGCTCGGACATGATCAGGTTCGAAACGGTCGTGAGGTCGCGCTCGCCCTGGAGCATGCGCGAGAAGCGGGCGAGGTTGGTCTTGAGCCAATCCTGCTCCGCATTCTTCAAGGTCTGCTCCTTGAGGTTGCGGATCATCTCGTTGATGTTGTCCTTGAGCGCGGCCATCTCGCC
>DASQJU010000034.1:0-5524 GCA_035630915.1 Allosphingosinicella sp. | reverse complement strand
CCGGCGGCAATGGCAACGACGTGATCATCGGCAACGGCGCCGTCAATGTCCTCAACGGCAATGGTGGCGATGACTTCCTGATGGGCAAGGCGGGCGCCGACACGCTGACCGGCGGCTCCGGCTTCGACACCGCAAGCTATTCGAGCGCGGCCGCCGGCGTGACGGCGTCGCTGGCCACCAATACGGGCAGCGGCGGTGACGCGGCGGGCGACACGTTCAGCTCGATCGAGAAGCTCGAAGGCAGCAATTTCAACGACACGCTGACCGGCGGCAACGGCAAGGACGCGCTGTTCGGCCTCGGCGGCAACGACAATATCTCGAGCGGCAACGGCGCCGACACGCTGGACGGCGGCGCGGGCAACGACACGCTCTCGGCCGGCAGCGGCGCCGATCATCTCAACGGCGGCGCCGGCGACGACGTGCTGACCGGCGGTGCCGATGGCGACGTCTTCTCGTTCAGCGAGATCGGCGGCGCCGATCGCATTACCGACATGACCCATTCGGACCGGATCGACCTGACATTGATCGACGCCGTGACGGGCGGCGCGGACAATGCCTTTACCTTCATCGGCGCCGGCGCGTTCGGCGGCGTCGCCGGCCAATTGCGCTCCTACAGTTCGGGCGGCAATTTCTTCGTCGCGGGCGACGTCAATGGCGACGGCGTCGCCGACTTTACGATCCAGACCAGCCTATTGGTGGTCAATGCCGACCTGATCCTCTGATCGGGCGCGGCGCTCAGCGGCGGGGACGGCCGGAGCGCAGGTTGCGGACGATGTCGGCCTCGAACGCCGCATGATCTTTCGCCCCGCGGGCGAGGTCCTCGCCGGCCAGCAAGCGGCTGACCTTGCCGTCGGCGAGCAGCACGCCGCTGTCGCAATAATGGGTCAGCGTGGACATGTCGTGGAGCGCGGTCGCGAGCACGATCTTCTCGTCCCTGACCAGCGCGCCGAGCGCCTCCTTGGTGTCGAACGCGCAGACCGGATCGAGCCAGTTGAACGGCTCGTCGAGGAAGATCACCTCATTGCCGTTGAGGAAGGCGCAGAAGATCGCGATCCGCTGCCGCATTCCGGCCGACAGCGAACCGATCCGCCGGTCGGCGAAATGATCGAATTCGAGGGCGCGGCGCAGCCCCTCGAGATGGTCGGCCCGCGCTCCTCCGCCGCCGCGGGTCAGGATCGCGAACAGCTCGGCGCTCGAAATGCTCTCGGGCAGCGACGCGACGTCGGGCGCGAAGCCGATCGCCTGCGCGCGCCAGGCGCGGTCGCGGCTCCGGTCCGTCCCGTCGGCCAGGATACGGCCGGCATCGAGTTCGAGCCGGCCGGCGATCGTGCGCAGCAGGCTGGTCTTGCCGCTGCCGTTGGCGCCGATCACGCCGAGCCAGCCGGCGCCGGGGATGATCATGCTGATCCCGTCGACCGAGCGGGTGCGGCCGCGGATGACGAGCAGGTCCTGAACCTCGATCAGCATGGTCAGAGCTGCAGCCAGAGGAGGGAGCGCGCGCGCCGGTAGAGAATGCTCATCCGCCACACGATCGCCAGCAGCGCCAGCGGCGGCACCAGCCACGCGGCCAGCACCAGCCCGGCGAATTCAAGCTGGACCTGGAGATCGACCGAGCGCTTGGCGCGCCCCGGATAGAGCCAGCACCTGGCGATGCCGAGCAGCATCAGGCCGGCGAGCATCAGGCCGAGCCCGATCAGCACGACCGGTGTTTGGGGCCGCGGCGCGGCAAGCGCGCCGAGCGCGAGCGCGGCGGCGAAGGCGGCGGGAAGCGCCGCATAGGCTGCCGCGACGAACCCGGGCCGGTAGCCGGCGAAAGGCAGGATGCCGAGCGCTTCGGCGTCGGTGCGCCCGACCATGAGCAGGACGCCAAAGGCCAAGCCGAGCAATGCGATCGTCGCCGGCGTGCCCGCCGGAACGAGGCCGGCGAAGAGCGGCGCGGCGAAGCCGAGCCCAACGACGAGCCCCGCGCGGCGCAGCGGCCTGGCGCCGCCGATCTGGCGCCGAAGGATGAGCTCGAACAGCGCGGCGCGGCCGGTGCCGTGCAGCGGCGGCCGCAGCGAAGGCCGGGCCAGCCCGTCCGCCAGCCCCGCCAGTCCGGGCAGGCCGCCGAACAGCAGGCCGGCAAAATAGGCGCAAGCGCCGGCGGCGGCCACTGTCCCCGGCGCCCTGAGGCCGACGCCGATGATCCACACCGCCGGAAGAACCAGGACCAGCAGCGCTGCATGGCCGGCCGCGAGATATTGGCCGCGCGAGAAGGTGCGCAGCGCATCGCCGGCGAGCGGCGTCCGTTCGGCGAACCAGCGCAGCCGCGCAAGCAGCAAATTCTGGGCGCTGAACGCGATCAGCCCGGCGAGAGCCACTCCCAGCCAGGCGGCGGGCGGCAACCCCGCGGCGAGCGCGCGCGCGACCGTGTCGCGCAGGAAGGCGAGGCCGACAAAAGCGACCAGCAGGAGCAGGGCAATGTCCTGCGGCCGGCTGAACGCGGCCTGGAACGAGCGCCTGAAGATCGCCCAGTCATAGGCCAGCAGCCGGTTCGAGCCGCGCGTCATGGCCGGAGCGAAGCCGAATCCGTTCGTGCTGTCCAGTGCCGCCCGTCCGCCTACATGCCCATGCCGGCGCGCGGGCGATCCGATCGTCCCGCTAGGCGGCCATCCACTCCCGCACGCGCTGTTGCAGCACGGTGAGCGGCATCGCCCCGCCGTTCAGCAGCGCGTCGTGGAACGCCTTGGGGTCGAAGCGCGCGCCCATGCGCTGCTCGGCCTCGGCGCGGAGCGCGGCGATCACCGTCTGGCCGCTCTTGTAGGCGCAGGCTTGGCCCGGCCACACGCAATAGCGCTCGATCTCGCGCACCGCCGATCCCTCGGGCTCGGCCGCATTCTCGATCATGTAGCGGATCGCCTGCTCGCGGCTCCAGCCCTTGGCGTGGAGCCCTGAGTCGACGACCAGGCGGACGGCGCGGAACAGATAGGATTGGAGATAGCCGATCTTGCCCAGCGCATCGCCCTCATAGCAGCCGAGCTCGTCCGCCACCCGCTCCGCGTAGAGCGCCCAGCCCTCGCTATAGGCCGAAAAGCCGCCGACCCGCCGGTAGAGCGGCAGCGATCCCGCCTCGCGGGCGATGCTGATCTGGAAATGGTGGCCGGGGATGCCCTCGTGATAGGTCAGCGTCTTGAGGCCCATCTTGGGCCATTCGTGCGTGTCCTTGAGGTTGATATAATAGGTGCCGGGCCGCGAATTATCGAGCGGCGCGCCCTGGTAATAGCCGCCCGGAGCGCCGGATTCGATCGCCGCCGGGACGCGGTTGATGCGCAGGTCCGCGCGCGGAAGCGTGTTGAACATGCGTGGCAGGCGCGGGCGGATGTCGGCCAGAACCTCGTCGAGATAGGCGAGCAAAGCCGTCCGCCCCTCGTCGGTGTTCGGATAGAGGTTGCGCGCATCGACGTTGAGGGCGTTGATCCGTTCGCCGACCGTGCCGCGGGTGAAGCCTTGCGCGCGGAGCAGCGGATCAAGCTGGGCATGGAGCTCGGCAACCTGGGCGAGGCCCATGCGGTGGATGTCGTCGCCGTTCATCGTGGTGGTCGTGTTGGCGCGCAGGCCCCAGGCATAATAAGCCTCGCCGTCGGGCAGGCGGTGAGCCCCGGCCTCGTGCGTCGCCGCGGGCCGAAGCGCGCGGAGCGCGGCGATCTGGCGGTCGAGCGCCGAGGCGATCGGGCCGGAAACGAGCGCGGTGGCCCGCGCGGCGTAATCGCCTTCGAGATGGGCTTCGCTGGCGCGGCGGACGAGCGAGCGGACGAGCGTCGTCTCCGCCGCAGGCGTCGCGCGCATTCGCTCGAGATTGCCGATCGCCTTGTCGAGCACAAAGTCCGGCGGAGTCACGCCGAGCCCGGCGTCGTGGCGGACGCGTTCGCTCTCCTGGTCGAGACTCGTCGCGAAGGCCTCGATCCGGGACAGATAATAGCCCGCGTCCTCGGCGGTCCGGATCGGATGCTGTGTGTCGAGGAAGTCGGGCACCTGGTAATAAGCGCCGCCGAGCTGGCTGACGACATAGGGGGCGACCCGGCCGCCGACGCTGCCATAGTGGAAGCGCGCAGCGCCCGCGCCGATCTCGCCGCGGAAGGCGGCGATGTCGAAGTTGAGCTGGCCGGCCGGGCTCAGCCCATCCCGGCCGAAGGCGGAGAGCTCGCCGACCCGGCGCACCGCCTTTGCCCGGTCGGCGTCCGCCTTGGCCTGCGATGCGTCGCCTAGTTTGCCACGCAGCGCCGCCAACCCCCCTGTGTCGAGGCCGAGATTGCTGGCGGTCGTCGGGTTCTCGCGCAGGTCCTCGTCGAACCAGCGGGTGAGCAGAGCGTCGAGCGCGGCGTCGCGCGCATTTGCGTCCAGCGCTAAGGCCTTTGGCGCGAAGCCGGCGAGAGCAAGCGCTGTGGAGCTGGCAAGGAAGGTGCGGCGGTCGAGCAAGGAGGCCTCCATCTGATGCGATGGGTCCATGGCCTAGGCCGGGCCCGCGGCGCGCGCAATATGGGCTGCCTACGTGCTCCCTTCATATGCCTCGACTGCGATGATTTGTGCTGCGCAGGAATGACTTGGCGCCTTTACCTCAGCCTTAACCTCATGCTAATAGTTGAAGATTGATAAGCATTAGCCTTGCTAACGGAGGGGTGAAATGGGCGACGGGGAGGCGAGGGACGTCGCGGCGCGGCTCCATTCGAGTGCGATCCGCCTGCTGAGGACGCTTCGGCGCGAGGACGACGGCAGCGGCCTTTCCGCGCCCCGCCTGTCCGCTTTGTCCATGGTCGTTCTCGCCGGGCCCCTGTCGCTCGCCGAGTTGGCGACGGCCGAACAGGTCAAGCCGCCGACGATGAGCCGGATCGTCGATGCACTGGTCGAGCGCGGCCTCGTCACGCGCGTCGCCAAGCCTGGCGACCGCCGCAGCGTCGAGATTGCGGCCACCGCCGACGGGCGCCAGTTGCTCGAGGCCGGCCGCGAGCGCCGCGTCGGCGCGTTGGTGAAAAGGCTCGGCGCGCTCGCCGACAGCGAACGCCGCGCGTTGGCCCGCGGCGTCGAGATATTGGAGCGGGTGACGCGTTGATGCTAGCAACTCCGAATGGCGACCGCCCTCTACCCCCTGATGCAGAAGTTCATTCACGATGAATGGATCAAGCTAGAATCCACTCAGATTACCCCGTGGGCATTTCTCAAGACGCATTTTGGAAAGGTTTGCACCGACTTCCAAGGTCGAGACATTGCTGGCGGCGGCATGGAGTACCAGGGATCCATAGTCACCTACTTTCGAAGCGGCTACATTGAGCCGTTTCTGGAAGACTTGATCTGCCGAGGCTTTCTGGAGGCTCGGCGACTTGGCGAGGAACGAAGACAGAGCCTCGAACCCATTTTGAGAGAGATGGGCGGATTGTTAATGGGCACGGTGCGCAAAGCCTATGCGAGGATGGCAGAGATCGATCAAAGGCTCCGGGGGAACGGATATCCCAGTTCGGTTCCACGCTACGACTTTGGAGATGAACGGAGC
>DASQJU010000033.1:0-5180 GCA_035630915.1 Allosphingosinicella sp. | reverse complement strand
TGCGCCGGGCGCTCACGCGCATTGGTCGACGAGGACAAACAGCCTCCCAGAATGAAGGCCAGCAATATCGCGAGAACTTTCATCTCACTCATCGGGGGGCACGACAATTCCTTGACTGGTTAAATTAGGTGCATTCGCTGGGTCGCTCCTGTCGATATGAAATCGATCTACATTGTCCATCCTATCAAGAGTCACCGACAGCTCCAGCCGCCCGAGCGGCTCCCCCATCAGGCCGGTGACCATCGCGGCCTGGATCGCGGTGGCCGGCCAGAGGTGGGAGAGCGGGCCGACGATGCGGTCGCGCAGGAAGGGAAGGAAGCGGCTGTCCGACTGGTAGACCGGGGTGAACATCCAGCTCAACGCCTGGAACAGGCGGACATGGCCGCGCCGCAGCCGGACGGCGCGGGCGAGCGCCCTTGGCACGTTTCCCTCCTCCCGCAGCGCCCTGGCCAGCGCGAAGGCGTCGAGCAGGGCCATGTTGGCGCCCTGGCCAAGCTGAGGGCTGGCCGAATGCCAGGCGTCGCCGATGTGGATCAGCGCCGGTTCGGCGGGAGCCGGAAGGGTGCGGTGGGCGTAGCGGGCGAAGGTCAGCTGGTCCGGATCGGATATCTGATCGAGGAAGGGCGCGGTCGCCGGCCACAAGGCGCGCACCTCGTCTTTCCACGCTTCGAGGCCCGCGCCGCGCCACGCCTCCAACCCGTCCGCGCGCAGCGACCAAAAGAAGGCGGTCTGCGGCCGCGCCTTTTCGGGCCGCGTTCCGATCGGCAGCACGCCGGCCATGCGGCTGGCGCGGACGTAGCGCTGCTCGAGTGCGGCGCCGTCGAAGCCGCCGCCCTCGGGCCAGTCGAGGCTGGCCCAGAGCGCGCCATAAGCCAGCGCCCGGCCGCAGGACGGCGCCAGCGCGGATTCGGTGCCGAGCGCATCGACGACCAGATCGAAGCGCGCCGATTGCCCATCGGCGAAGACCAGCTTGCGGCCGTTCGAGGCCTCCTCGCTGCCGGTGACCGCGCGTCCCGTCTCGATCGGGATTCCCGCCGCGCCGACCGCGCGGAACAGGATGTCGAACAGGCTCGCGCGATGCAGCCCGATGCCGAAATGGCCGCCCGGAAGCCAATCGTAGCGCACGTTGAGCACCTTGCGCCCGCTCGGCATGGCGAGGCCGAACAGGCGCTCCACCCGCGCCCCGGCCGCGCGCAAATCGGCCTCCAGACCGAGCGCGCGGAGCACCGCCTGGCCGGTCGGCTGGATCATCAGGCCCGAGCCGAGCGGCTTCGGCGCCTCGAACTGGTCGAACAGGCGCACTTCGTGCCCGTCGCGCGCGAGCAGCAAAGCCGCGGCCAGGCCCGCCGGCCCGCATCCCGCCACCGCAATCTGAAGCCGCTCCATTGCCCGAGTGCTAGCCAGTGGACGAGGCGCGCGGAAGCGCTAAGAAGCGCGCGTCGAACATGAGGATGCCGTGACGATGCGCCTGTCTTCCCTCGCCGCCCTCCTTCTCGCCAGCGCGGGAACCCAGGTCGCCCTCGCCCAGCAGGCCGCCGCGCCCGCCCCCGCCGCGACCGGCCAGAGCGCGGAAGATGCGCGGCTCACCGCCTTCCTCGATGCAGCGTTCGACGCGCAGACGGAGCTCAATCCGCAGCAGCTGACGCAGCTCGGCATCAAGCGCCATTACGACCGGCTCAACGATTATACCGAGGCCCATCGCCAGCGCGTCCAGGCGCTCGAGGAACGCCAGCTCGCCGAGATGCGCGCGCAGTTCCGGCCCGAGCGGCTGAGCCCCGCGGGCCGGCTGTCCTACCGCCTGTTCGAGGAGGAGGTGCAGCGCGACCAGGCCAGCGTCCGCTGGCGCTGGCACGGCTTTCCGGCGAGCACCAACGGCAGCCCGATGGGCAACATTCCGGTCTTCCTGATCAACGCCCACCGGGTCGACAATGTCGCCGACGCCGAGGCCTATGTCGCGCGCCTGCGCGACGTCGAGCGGGTGATGGGCGAGATCAGCGCCAATATGCGCCACTCGGCCGAGCTCGGCATCGTGCCGCCGGCCTTCAATTTCGCGCCGGTCCGCGCCGACGGGCGGCGGATCCTGCAGGGCGCGCCTTTCACCGACGGGCCCGACGGCGCCCTGTTCGCCGACTTCAAGACGAAGGTGAACCGGCTCGACATTCCGCAGGCGGAGAAGGACCGGCTGATCGCCGACGCGCGCGAGGCGCTGACCGGACCGTTCCGCCGCGGCTACGAGACGATGCTGGCAACCTGGGATTCGATCGAGCCGCGCGCCGCCGGCAATAACGGCGCGTGGAGCCTGCCGGACGGCGCCGCTTACTACGCCTTCCGGCTGAACCAATCGACCACCACCAACCTGACCGCGGAGCAGATCCACCAGATCGGCCTCGAGCAGGTCACCCGGCTCCACGCCGAGATGGACCGGATCCGGCGCCAGGTCGGCTTCACCGGCACGCTGCGCGAATTCTTCCAGCACGTGCGCGACGGCGCCGAGTATAAATATCCGAACACCGACGAGGGCCGGCAGGCCTATCTCGCCGACGCCCGCCGCTTCATCGCCGAGACGATGACGGCCGCGCCGCGCTTCTTCCGGCGGCTGCCGCGGGCGCCGCTCGAGGTGCGCGCGGTCGAGGCGTTCCGCCAGGACACCGCCGCGGTCGCCTTCTACAACCAGCCCTCGGCCGACGGCTCGCGCCCGGGCATTTTCTACGTCAACCTCGCCGACATGAACCAGGTACTTCGGCCGCAGGTCGAGGCGATCGCCCACCATGAAGGCGCGCCCGGGCACCATTTCCAGATCGCGCTCGCCCAGGAGCTTGCGGGCGTGCCGAAGTTCCGGCGCTTCGGCGGCTACGGCGCCTATGCCGAGGGCTGGGGGCTCTATTCCGAGCGGCTCGCCCAGGAGATGGGCGCCTATCAGGATCCGATGCTCGAATTCGGCATGTATTCGCTGTCGCTGTGGCGGGCGATCCGGCTCGTGCTCGACACCGGCATCCATCACCATCGCTGGACCCGCGCGCAGGCGATCGCCTATTTCACCGAGAACGGCCTGATTTCCGATCGCGACATCGCCAAGGAGGTCGACCGCTATTTCAACAATCCCGGCCAGGCGACGAGCTACATGATCGGGCAGCTCAAGATCCTCGAGCTGCGCGACCGCGCGCGCGCCGCGCTCGGCGACCGCTTCGACATTCGCGATTTCCACGCGGTCGTGCTCGAAAACGGCTCGGTGCCGCTCGACGTGCTCGAGGAGCTGGTCGACACCTGGATTCAATCGAGAAGGAACAACTGAATGGCTGAAACGCCTCCCCCCGACCGCCTGTCAAACAACCCGAAGAGCCCGCATTTCGACATGGAGGCGCTGCGGCGCGGAGTCGGCATCCGCTTCAAGGGCCGCGAGCGCGAGGACGTCGAGGAATATTGCGCGTCCGAAGGGTGGATCCGCGTGGCTGCCGGAAAGGCGGTCGACCGCCGCGGCATGCCGGTGACGGTGAAGCTCAATGGCGAGGTCGAGACCTGGTGGCGCGAGGAGAGCGAAGGCGCCGAATAAAGGCGCAATAACCCGCTCAATAAACGCCAGAAATTAAATTACGTCCTTTTCGGCGCGCGGCCCTCGCGCGACTCGGTGACTTGCGATAGTCTTTGCGTTTGCGGCCGGGGAGGGATGCATGCGCCTCAAGATGCCAATGGTTGGCTGGTTCGATCCGGCCCAGCTGATCCAGACCGCCATTCGGGTGCTCATCTCCTCGCTGTTCGGAGAGTTCGCCGATCGGCGCGAAGCCTTCGCCGCCGCCAATCCGATCAAGGACGACAAGCTCGACGAGCGCTGCGACTATTCAGCGACCCCGGACGGCGATCTGTGGGTCGATTATGTCGCCGACACGGGCGACGGCTGGAACCCGACCTTTGCCATCGCCCAGCTGCTCGCGGCGAAACAGCTCCATCCCCGCGCTTCCGCGGGCGGGGAAGCGATCGAAGCCGGACTGCCTCGCGCGCAGGTCCTCGTCCTCGGCGGCGACCAGGTCTACCCGACCGCCTCGCAGGAGGATTATGACAACCGGTTCGTCTATCCCTTCGACGAGGCCTACCGGCCCGGCGGCGGGCCGGAGACGATGTGGGACGAGAAGCACCGGCCCGATCTGTTCGCGGTCCCGGGCAATCACGACTGGTATGACGGCCTCAAGAACTTCTTCCACCTGTTCTGCCGGCGCACGATCAAGTCCGACGGCGAGGCCGAGATCAGCCGCAACGGCAACGTCATCGGCGGCCGGCAGACGCACCAGACGCGCAGCTATTTCGCGCTGAAGCTGCCCAAGGGCTGGTGGCTGTGGGGCACGGACAGCCAGCTCGCCGGCTATATCGACCAGCCGCAGGTCGATTTCTTCCAATATGTCGCGCAGTGCTGGATGGAGCCCGGCTCCAAGCTGATCCTGTGCACCGGAACGCCCGACTGGGAATATGTCCGCGGCGACAAGCCCGGGACCTATGAAGGCCTTTCCTATCTCGAGCGGCTGGCGCCCGCGGTGCGGGGCAAGAACCACAAGCTCAAGCTCGTGCTGAGCGGCGACAGCCACCATTATGCGCGCTTCCAGGAGCAGGGGCTCAACTACATCACCTGCGGCGGCGGCGGCGCCTTCCTCCACCCGACCCACCAGCTGCCCAAGGAACCGGTGGATTTCCAGACCCGCTTCCCGCGGCCCGGCGAGACCTTCGATCCCGACCACGGGCCCTATGACCGCCGCTTCGCGATCGGGACCAAGGAAGGAAGCGGCGAGGAGGCGCTCTTTCCCGACCGCAATGCCTCCCGGAAATTGACCGCCGGCAACATCCTGTTCGCCTTTCGCAACTGGAAGCTGACCGCGACGCTCGCCGCGGGCTATCTCTTCTTCATCTGGCTTCTGGACTTCAACTTGAGGGTCTCGGACGGCGAGCGGCTGCCCGCCGCGCTCGTGGACGGAAGCCTGCGCGATGCGATCATGCGGTATTGGGAACTGGGCTTCTATTCGCCCTGGTCGACGATCCTGTTGATCGTCAGCGGCGCCGCTTATTATTATTTCGCCGAGATCGAGAAGCCGTGGAAGCGCCTGCTGGTCGGCGGCGGTCACGCTTTGGTTTCGAGATCGGCGTAGCCGAGAGTTCCGTCCACGATGACCTGGCCGGAGTGTTGGATCCGGATCGCA
>DASQJU010000032.1:0-4483 GCA_035630915.1 Allosphingosinicella sp. | reverse complement strand
AAGCCCGCCTGGGGGCCGAGCACAGTCAGCTTGCGCGCGGCCAGATCGTAGCTCTGGATCCGCTGCAGCGGGATCGGCACGACCGTGCCCGCGCCGGCAACGACGATCATTGTGCGGGTCGTGATCAACAGCTTGGTGTCGCTCGCCCAGGTGAAGGCTTCGTTGCCCTCGACCGCGATGTGCTGGGGAACCTGATCGACGCCCTCGCTCAAGGTCCAGATCGCGATGCCTTCGTTGCCGTCATGCGAGACGCGGCCGGCTATGCGGCGGCCGTCTGGAGACAGCAGGGCATCGGACAGGAATGGGAGCCGCGCGAAATCCTCGATCGACACGGGCCCCGGCGCCGATGCCGCGGCGGGCGCGGCTGGCGCCTCGTGCTGAGCGGGCTGCGGCTGCGCGGCCAGCGGCGTCCAGATGATGAGCAGTGCCGCGCACAACAGCGCGGAGAAGCGCTTCGGCATCGATATATCCCCCGCCGCTACGATAAGCGGGGCGATGAAGCGCTGTAAAGGCAAGAAAAAAGCCCGCCGGGACTTAGCCCGGCGAGCCTTTTTTCTTTACGGACGCGAAAGGATCAGCCGGCGTGGCCGGCCAAAGCCGCGAGCAGCAGCAGAGCGACGATGTTGGTGATCTTGATCATCGGATTCACCGCCGGGCCGGCCGTGTCCTTGTAAGGATCGCCGACCGTGTCGCCGGTCACCGCGGCCTTGTGGGCCTCGGAGCCCTTGCCGCCGTGATTGCCGTCCTCGATATACTTCTTGGCATTGTCCCAGGCGCCGCCGCCCGACGTCATCGAGATGGCGACGAACAGGCCGGAGACGATCACGCCGAGCAGCAGCGCGCCGAGCGCGGCGAAGGCCTGGTCGCGGCCGGCCACCAACTGGATCACGAAGAAGACGACGATCGGCGCCAGCACCGGCAGCAGCGAGGGGATGATCATCTCCTTGATCGCCGCCTTGGTGACCAGATCGACGGTCCGCGCGTAGTTCGGCCGCGAGGTGCCGTCCATGATGCCCGGATTGTCGCGGAACTGGTCGCGCACGTCGATCACGACGTTGCCCGCCGCACGGCCGACGGCGGTCATGCCCATCGCGCTGAACAGATAGGGCAGCAGCGCGCCGAGCAGCAGGCCGACCACCACATAGGGGTTGGACAGGCTGAAATCGACGCCGTCGATGCCGATGCCGAGCTCCGACGAATAGCGCTGGAGATCGGTCGTATAGGCGCCGAACAGCACAAGCGCGGCGAGGCCAGCCGAGCCGATCGCATAGCCCTTGGTGACCGCCTTGGTGGTGTTGCCGACCGCGTCGAGGGCGTCGGTGCGGGTGCGCACGTCCTCCTCCATGCCCGACATTTCGGCGATGCCGCCGGCATTGTCGGTGACCGGGCCATAAGCGTCGAGCGCGACGACCATGCCGGCCAGCGCCAGCATCGCGGTCGCCGCGAAGGCGATCCCGATCAGGCCGGCGAGCTGGTAGGAGACGACGATTCCGACGCAGATGACGATCGTCGGCAGCGCGGTCGATTCGAGGCTGATCGCGAGGCCCTGGATGACGTTGGTGCCGTGGCCCGTCACCGACGCCAGCGCGATCGACTTCACCGGGCGGTAGTTGGTGCCGGTGTAATATTCGGTGATCCAGACGATCAGGCCGGTCACGCCGAGGCCCACCAGAGCGCAATAGAAGAGATCCATGCCGGTGAAGCCGTCGCTGATCGCGCCCGCGGCGACTGACGGGGCGACGTCGAGGCCGGCGGCCTCGGCCGCGCCGCCGATCACGGCGTTGAGATCGCCGAGCGTCTGCATCATCACGTAATAGATGGCCGGGATCGAGAGGATCGCGGTCACCAGGAAGCCCTTGTAGAGCGCGCCCATGATCGACTGGCTCTTGCCCAGGCGGACGAAATAGGTGCCGATGATCGAGGTGATGATGCACACCCCGCCGATGATCAGCGGGAGGCTCATCAGCGCCAGCATTTGCTCGGCGCCGGCGGTGACCAGCAACGCGATCAGCACCATGGTGGCGCCAACGGTCACGACATAGGTCTCGAACAGATCGGCGGCCATGCCGGCACAGTCGCCGACATTGTCGCCCACATTGTCCGCGATCACGGCCGGGTTGCGGGGATCATCCTCGGGGATTCCGGCCTCGACCTTGCCGACCAGGTCGGCGCCGACGTCGGCGGCTTTGGTGAAGATGCCGCCGCCGAGCCGCGCGAAGATCGAGATGAGCGAGGCGCCGAAGGCCAAGGCGACAAGCGCGTCGATCACTTCACGGCTGTTGGGCGCATGACCCTGCACGCCAACGAGGACGTAGAAGAAGACCGAGATGGCGAGCAGAGCGAGGCCCGCCACCAGCATGCCGGTGATCGCGCCGGCGCGGAATGCGACGGTAAGGCCGCCCTGCAGGCTGGTGCGTGCGGCCTCGGCCGTGCGCACATTGGCGCGGACCGAGATGTTCATGCCGATGAAGCCGGCGAGGCCCGAAAGCAGCGAACCGATCACGAAGCCGGTCGCGGCGAGAGCGCCGAGGAAATAGAAGACCAGGGCGGCGACCACGACGCCGACGATGGCGATGGTCATGTACTGGCGGCCGAGATAGGCCTTGGCGCCCTCCTGGATCGCTTCGGCGACGGCGACCATGCGCGCGTTGCCGGGCGAGGCGCGCAGCACCTGGAGGCTGGTGAAGACGCCGTAGAGCACGGCGAGGAGGCCGCAGCCTATGGCAATGAGCACGACGTTCATGAAATCGTCCTTCCCCTGAACTGGACTTTGATCCGGCGCTGCTCGCCCGAACGGGCGCGCCGATGTGGCGCGTTCATTAGGGTGGATGGAAAAAGGTTTCAACCGGGGGAAGAGTTCCCGCTCAGCGGCGATGTTCGTAGCCAAGGCGTGGGGGCAGGGGCACCGGCTGGCCCTCCTCGCTCAATGTCAGTCCGGCGCCTTCGACGAAGCGGCCGATACGCGAGAAAGGCAGCCCGATCTCATCGGCCAACGCGAGCACGGCCGCGGCATCGGCAGGCCGGAGCGCGAACAGCAGCTCGTAATCGTCGCCCGCGGTCGCCGCTTCCATCGCGGTGCCGGTGAGGTACGCGGAGCGCGGCACCGCCTCCATCTCGATTTCGACGCCGCAGGCGCTGGCCGCGGCCATGCGCGAGGCGTCGATCAACAGGCCGTCGGACACATCCATCATGGCGCTCACTTGGGCGGCGAGCCGCTGCCCCGCCTCGAGCCGGGGGCGCGGCGTGCGGTAGCGCTCGATCAGCTCCGGCGCCTGCTCGCCGGCCTGGAGCGCCTTCAATCCCGCGCCCGCGTCGCCGATCGTGCCGCTGACCCAGAGCAGGTCGCCCGGCGCGGCGCCGGCGCGCGACGGGGCGGGGCCCGCCGTCCGCCCGAGGGCGGTCAGCCCGAGCACGCGCGTCGGCGCGGTGACGGTGTCGCCGCCGAGCAAGGGGATCCCGAAGGCCGACAGCGTGGTGCCCAGCCCCGCGGCGAACGCCTGGTCCCAAGCCTCATCGCCCAGGGTGAAGCCGAGCAGCACCCCGATCGGGTGTGCACCCTTGGCGGCGAGATCGGAGAGGTTCACCGCGACCAGCTTCCAGGCGACGTCGGCGGGCGGATCGTCCGGGAGATAGTGGACGCCCTCGACGATCATGTCGTGAGTCAGCACCAGCGTGCCCTCGCCCATCTGCAGCACCGCCGCGTCGTCGATCAGATCGCGCGCCGCCGGGTGGGTCGCCAGCGCGCGCAGCGTGTCGATGAAGGCGGATTCGCTGCTTACTTGCGCACCTCTTTCGCGATGGCGTCGAGCAGGCCGTTGACGAAGCCGGTCTCGCGGGCATCGTAAAAGGCCTTGGCGACGTCGACATATTCGCTGATCACCGAGGCGGTCGGAACGTCGGCGCGGGCGGCGAGCTCGTAGGCGCCGGCGCGCAGGATGGCCTTCATCGGTTTGTCGAGCCGCGCCAGCGACCAGCCCGCCGCGAGCCGGCCGGCGATCAGAGCGTCGATCTCGTCGCTCCGGGCATCGGCGCCCTTCACCACGTCGTCGAAGAAATCGACCTCGGCCTCGGCATATTCGACCTCATCGATCGTCGCTCCGAGCCGGTGGTGGTGGAATTCGTGGAGCAGCGAGGCGATCGGGGTGCCCTCCATCTCCTGCTGGTAGAGCGCCTGCACGGCGGCGAGCCGGGCTGCGGAGCGGGACTGCGAGCGTTTCGGGGTGGTGGCCATGCGCGGCCCTTAGCTCAAGCCGCGTCGGTCATGAAATCCCGGATCGCGGCGATCACCGGTTCTGGCTGCTCCCACGGGACGAAATGGCCCGCGTCCGGGACGGTGACGATGCGGAGGTCTTCGATCAGATCGTTCAGGCCGCCCAGCTGGACCGGCAGCAGGGCAACGTCCTTCAGCGCCCAGACGACGAGCGTCGGAACCTTGAGCGCCGGGAAGGGCATTCTTGTCCAGGCCGGCGCCTCGGCCTCCTCG
>DASQJU010000031.1:0-12989 GCA_035630915.1 Allosphingosinicella sp. | reverse complement strand
TCGACATGGCCGGCGGGACCGGGGACATCGCCTTCCGCATGGCGCGGGCGGGCGCCGCGGTGACCGTCGCCGACATAAACCCGGACATGCTCGCCGTCGGCAAACAGCGGGCCAAGGCGCGCGGGATCGACGGGCTCGTTTGGGCCGAGGAGAATGCCGAGCGGCTGAGCTTCGCCGGCAAGAGCTTCGACGCCTACACAATTGCGTTCGGCATCCGGAACGTGACGAACATCCCGGCGGCCCTCCGAGAGGCCCACCGCGTGCTCAAAACCGGCGGGCGTTTCTACTGCCTCGAATTCTCGCAGACCCGCTGGCCCGGCTTCGCCTCGGTCTATGAAACCTATTCGCGCCGGATCGTGCCGCGGATCGGCAAGGCGGTCGCGAAGGACGAGGAGAGCTATCGCTATTTGATCGAATCGATCGAGCGCTTCCCCGACATGGCCGCCTTCGCCCGCATGATCGGTGCGGCGGGCTTCGCCAACGTCAAGGCGGAGCCGATCCTCGGCGGGCTGGTCGCCATCCACAGCGGCTGGAAGATTTGACCTCCTCCGTGACCCATGTCTGGCGGCTCCTCAAATGGGGCCGGGTGCTGGCGCGGCATGGCGCGCTGCGCGGCATCGAGCGCGACCCCAACACGCCGCCGCCGGTGCGCCGGCTGGCGAAGATCGCCCGTTTCGGCGCGACCATCCCGCGCGTGCCGACCTATGCCGAGGCATTCCAGGACATCGGCCCGGCGGCGATCAAGCTCGGCCAGGCGCTTGCCACGCGCCCCGATTTGGTCGGCGAGGAGGCGGCGCACGATCTCGTCATGCTGCAGGACAGCCTGCCGCCGGCGCCGTTCGAGAAGATCAAGGCTGCGATCGAGCTGGGCCTCGGCAAGCCGATCGACCAGATCTTCTCCTCGATCGATCCGGACCCGGTCGGCGCCGCCTCGATCGCCCAGGTCCACCGTGCGGTCACCACCGAAGGGCGCCTCGTGGCGGTGAAGGTGCTGCGGCCGAACATCGAGGAAGATTTCGCCGCGGCGATCGAGACCTACGAATGGGCGGCCGCCCAGGTCGAATCGATGGGCGGCGAGGCGGCGCGGCTGCGCCCGCGGATGGTGATCGAGACTTTCCGCCAGTGGACCAACCGCGAGCTGGATTTGCGCCAGGAGGCGGCCTCCGCGTCCGAGCTCCGCGAAAATCTCGAGGCCGAGGGCGGCTTCTTCATCCCGGCGATCGACTGGAGCCGCACCGCGCGGCGAGTGATGACGCTCGAATGGATCGACGGCATCAAGCTGACCGACCGCCAGGCGCTGGTCGACGCCGGCCACGATCTCAAGGCGCTCGCCGCGATCCTCGTCCGCGCCTTCCTGCGCCAGGCGGTGGTCGACGGCTTCTTCCACGCCGATCTCCACCAGGGCAATCTCTTCGCCCTTCCCGACGGCCGTTTGGCGGCGATCGACTTCGGCATCATGGGGCGGATCGACCGCCAGGCGCGGATCTGGCTTGCCGAGATCCTCCACGGGCTGATCACCGGCAATTACCGCCGGGTCGCCGAGATCCATTTCGAGGCGCAATATGTGCCGCCGCACCACAATATCGACGAGTTCGCCACTGCGCTGCGCGCCGTCGGCGAGCCGATGCGCGGGCTTCCGGTCAAGGAGATCTCGATCGGGCAGATGCTCGACGGCCTGTTCAAGATCACCCGCGATTTCGACATGCAGACCCAGCCGCATCTGCTGCTGCTGCAAAAGACGATGGTGATGGAGGAAGGCGTCGCCACCGCACTCGATCCCGACATCAACATGTGGGAGACGGCCGAGCCCTTCCTCACCGAATGGGTGCGCGACGAGCTTGGCCCCGAGGCGCTGATCGCCGACGAGATCGTCCGCACCGTGCGCACCCTCAGGAAGCTCCCCGAGCTGATCCGCCGCATCGATTATTACTACCCGCCCCCCGGCGCCGCCCCGCCCGCGCGGCCGCTGCCGGAGATCGCCATCGTACGGCCGCATCGTTACGGGCTGGTGCTCTTCACCGCCCTCGCATCGGCCGCGGCTGGCGCGGCAGCGGTTTGGCTCCTAAATTAGCTTCGTGCAGGGCAAGCGCATCCTTCTCATCGTCGGCGGCGGGATCGCGGCGTACAAGGCGTGCGAGCTCGTCCGGCTGATCCGCAAGGCGGGGGCAAGCGTGCGCTGCGTGCTGACCGCGGGCGGGGCGCAGTTCATCACGCCGATGACGCTCGCCGCCCTTTCCGAGCAGCCGGTTCATGCCAGCCTGTGGGACCTCAAGGACGAGGCCGAGATGGGCCATATCCAGCTCAGCCGCGAGGCCGACCTGGTGGTCGTCTGCCCGGCCACCGCCGATCTGCTGGCGAAGATGGCGGGGGGAATCGCCGACGACCTCGCCACGACTCTGCTGCTGGCGACCGACAAGAAGGTGCTCGCCGCGCCCGCGATGAACGTGCGGATGTGGCGGCACGAGGCGACCAAGCGCAACGTCGCGCGGCTGCGCGCCGACGGCGTGACCATCGTCGAGCCCGCCGAGGGCGAGATGGCCTGCGGCGAATATGGTCCTGGCCGCCTGCCTGAGCCCGAGGCGATCCTCGCCGCGATCGAGACGGCGTTGGGCGGGCCGGGGCCACTCGCGGGCAAGCACGTCATCGTCACCGCCGGGCCGACCCACGAGCCGATCGACCCGGTCCGGGTGATCGCCAACCGCTCCTCGGGCAAGCAGGGCTTCGCCATCGCCGAGGCGATCGCCGCGCTCGGTGCCAAAGTGACGCTGGTCGCGGGGCCCGTCGCGCTGCCCACGCCGGCGGGCGTGGCGCGCACCAACGTCGAGACGGCGCGCGAGATGGATGAGGCGGTGCGTGCCGCTCTGCCGGCCGACGCCGCCGTGCTGGTCGCCGCCGTGGCGGACTGGCGGGTCGAGCCCGCCAGCGCGAAGCTCAAGAAGGCCGACGGGCCACCGCGGCTCGACTGGCAGGCCAACCCCGACATCCTCGCCGGCCTCGACGCGAGCCCGCAGCGGCCGCGCCTGCTGATCGGCTTCGCCGCCGAGACCGACGACGTCGAAGCCGAGGCCGCCGCCAAGCGCGGGCGCAAGGGCTGCGACTGGATCCTCGCCAATGACGTCTCGGGCGACGTGATGGGCGGCGATTCGAACCGCATTCACTTCGTCGACGGCGAGGGCGCCGAGGATTGGGAGACGATGAGCAAGGCCGAGGTCGCGCGCCGACTCGCGGCCCGAATCGCCGATGCGATCGGAAGCGGCCATGACGGCTGAGATTCGCATCGCACTGAAGCGGCTGCCCCATGGCGATGGGCTGCCCCTCCCCGCTTATGCGACTGCGCACGCGGCGGGGATGGACGTCGTCGCCGCCGAGGACGTGACGCTCCGGCCGGGCACGCGGCAGGCGGTGGCGACCGGCTTCGCCATCGCCATTCCCGAGGGCTATGAGGTGCAGGTGCGTCCGCGCTCGGGTTTGGCGCTGAAACATGGTATTACCTGCCTGAATACGCCGGGCACGATCGACGCCGACTATCGCGGCGAGGTGAAAGTCATCCTCGCCAATCTCGGAACGGCGACGGTGGAGATTGCGCGCGGCGAGCGAATCGCGCAGCTTGTGCCGGCGCCCGTCCAGCGCGCCGCCTTTGCCGAGGTGGACGAGCTGGACGACACGGCCCGCGGCGCGGGTGGCTTTGGTTCGACTGGGAGATGACCATGAAGAAATTGATTTTGGCGAGCTTGTTCGTCGCGACTGCCGCCGCGGCCGCGCCGACCCTCGAGACCGGAAACGGCGACTGGAGCAACATTCCGGTGATGCGGGCCCGGGGCAGCGCCACCGTCGATACCGACGTGATCACCGCGATGATCGGGCTGGTCGACAGCGGCGAATGCTCCATTCCCGGCCAGCGCCCGGGGCGGATCTCCATGAGCGTGCCGTTCCTCGCGAAGTTCAACAACCAGGGCGCGGCCGAGCGGCTGGTGATCCGCCCGGTCGGCTGTACGCGGGCCGACGGCCTGCTTGCGGGCGAGGTTCAGCGCATGGTCGAGAGCCGCATCTTCCGCCCCGAGGGCGGCGAGGTGGACGGTTGGTTCCGCGGCGAGATCGCCTTCTCCTATTTCCGAGAATAGCGCCTCCGGCTTGAGCCTTTCGGACGCACAGCTCGATCGCTACGCCCGCCATATCGTCCTCCGCGAGATCGGGGGCGAAGGGCAATCGAAGCTGCTGTCGGCGACGATCGCCGTCATCGGCGCGGGCGGGATCGGCGCACCCGCCATCCTCTATCTCGCCGCGGCGGGCGTCGGCACGCTGCGGGTGATCGACGACGACGCGGTGAGCCTCGACAATCTGCAGCGGCAAGTGCTGTTCGCGAGCGCCGACGTCGGCCGTCCGAAGATCGCGGTCGCCGCCGAGGCCGTCGCCGCGCGCAACCCGGACGTCGCCTTCGACGCGCGCCGCGCACGGTTGTCTCCGGACAATGTGTCGGCGCTGCTCGACGGCGCTGACGTGGTGCTCGACGGCAGCGACAATTTCGCGACGCGCCTCGCCGTATCCGATCATTGCACAGAGGCGCGGGTCCCGCTCGTCTCGGCGGCGATCGGCCAGTTCCAGGCCCAGATCGGCACCTTCCGCGGCTGGGAGCCGGCCAACCCCTGCTACCGCTGCTTCGTCGGCGACGCGTTCGACGCGGAGGATTGCGACACCTGCTCCGAGCTCGGCGTGCTCGGGGCGATGACCGGCATCGCCGGCAGCTTCGCCGCGCTGGAAGCGATCCGCGCCGTCACCGGCTTTGGCCAGCCCCCGGGCGGCAAGCTCCACATCTTCGACGGCCTCGCGCCGTCGATGCGCACACTAAAGATCGTGAAGGATCCCGCCTGCCGCGGTTGCGGCGGCTAGGCGCCCAGCGCGCGCAGCGACTGGTCGAGGAAACGGGCGGTCGTGTTGGGCTGGGCGGCGTAGGAAAAAGCGAGGCCCACGCAGAGGCTGAAGAGCAGGAACTTCCATCCCAGCATCCGCCCGATCAGCGACGGGCCGGACCGCGGCGCGGCCGGCACGAAGTGGACCGGCGCCGGATTGCAGAGCAACATCTCCTCGGCGGGAAGCGCGAGGATCAGCGCCTTTTCGGCCGCGAACTCCTTGGCCGAAAGAACGCCGGATTCGCGCAGACGCGTGAGCCGCTCGAGCGCGGTCAGCCGGTCGTGGACGGCATGATAATCGGGCGAAACCGGCGGAGCTTCGGACCGCTGGGGGACCGGTGCGGACACGGGCTCCGCCGGCTCTTGCACGAGCTTGAGCCTCGGCGACGCCCTGTCGGGCAGCCCCTCCAGCTCGTGCCCGCGGCTGATGCTGAGCCTCCCGGTGCGCATGGCATGGATGTACACGGCACAGGGTAAACGGAGCGGGACCGGGCATCGTAAACGCCCGGTCAACCATGATCAGTTGGCGGGGACTTGGCCCGGCGGCGCGATCGCGATCAGATCGATGGTGAAGAGCAGGGTCGCGCCACCCGGAATCGGGCCGCGGCCGTTATAGCCGTAGGCGAGATTGTAGGGGATCGCGAACTCGTAGCGGTCGCCGACGCCCATCATCGGCACGCCTTCCTGCCAGCCGCGGATCAGGCGGTTGAGCGGGAAAGTGGCCGGCTCGTTTCGGGCGACCGAGGAATCGAATTCGGTGCCATCGATGAAGCGGCCGACATAATGGATGGTCACCGTGTCGGTGACCGCCGGATGCGCGCCGCGCCCGGTCCCGCTCACCCTGCGGTAGCGCAACCCGCTCGGCGTGCGGTGCCAGCCCTGCGCGGGGTCGAGCCGGTTGAGGTAGCGGAAGTGATAATCGGCATTGGCCGGATTGGGCGCCGGCGCCGGTGCCTCCTGACCGGCGAGAGTGAGAGCGAGGGCGGCGACAGCGACAGCGATCATTTGGAGCCTTTCTTCTTGGCCGGGGTCTTGCGGCCCCTGCCCTTCTTCGGAGCCGGTCCCTTGGCCGCGCGCTCGTCGATCAGCTGGGCCGCTTCCTCGAGCGTCAGCTGGTCGGGCGCGAGCGACTTGGGTAAAGTGGCATTGGTGGTGCCGTCGGTGACATAGGGGCCGAAGCGGCCCTCCATCAGCTTGATCTCCGCCTCGGTGCGCGGATGGGGGCCGAGCACTTTGAGCGGCTCGCGCGAGCCGGCGCGGCGCCCGCCGCCGTTCGCCGCATCGGCCAGCTTCGAAACCGCGGCGTTCATGCCGACCTCGAACACCTCGCTCGTCGAGGCGAGCTTCGCATATTTGCCGTCATGGGCGAGATAGGGCCCGTAGCGGCCGATGCTCGCGGTGATCGGCTTGCCGCTCTCCGGATGGTCGCCGACTGTACGCGGCAACGCGAGCAGACGCAGCGCCATCTCGAAATCCGCCTCGACGTCCTTGGGCACCGAGGCGCGCTTGGCCTCCTTGCCCTCGCCGAGCTGGAAATAGGGCCCGAACCGGCCCGAGCGCTGGGTGACGTCCTGCCCGGTCTCGGGGTCCGTGCCGAGGACCAGCGGCCCGGCATCCTCGCCGCCCTCGCCCGCCTGGCCGAAGCGCCGGGTGAACTTGCAGTCGGGATAGTTGGAGCAGGCGACGAAGGCGCCGAACTTGCCGCCGCGAAGGCCGAGCCGCCCCTCGCCGCAGGCCGGGCAGAGGCGCGCGTCCGATCCGTCGCCCTTGTCGGGGAACAGCCAGGGCGCGAGGAAATCGTCGAGCGCGGCGGTGATCTCGCTGGGCTTCTGCTCCATCACCTCGCCGGTCTTCGGCTTGAAGTCGCGCCAGAATTCCTCGAGCACCGCCTGCCAGCCCATCCGGCCGCCCGAAATGTCGTCGAGCTCGTCCTCGAGATGGGCGGTGAAGTCGTAGGAGACGTAGCGTTCGAAGAAGCGCTCGAGAAAGGCGGTCAGCAGCCGCCCGCTCTCCTCGGGGATGAAGCGGTTCTTCTCGAGCCGGACATAGTCGCGGTCCTTCAGCGTCTGCAGCGTCGCGGCGTAGGTCGAGGGGCGGCCGATGCCGAGCTCCTCCATCCTTTTGACCAGGCTCGCCTCCGAATAACGCGGCGGCGGCTGGGTGAAATGCTGCTCGGCCTCGACGCCCTTCTTGGCCGGCGCATCGCCTTCCTTGAGCCGCGGCAGGCGGCGGCTGTCCTCGTCCTCGGCATCGTCCCGGCCCTCTTCGTAGAGCGCGAGGAATCCGGGGAAGAGCACGACCTGCCCGGTCGCGCGCAGGGTGTGGCGGCCGGTGCCTTCGGTAAGCTCCGCGGTCGTCCGTTCGAGCCGGGCCGAGGCCATCTGGCTGGCCAGAGCTCGCTTCCAGATCAGCTCGTAGAGCCGGGCATGATCGCCCGATCCGGCGCGGTCGCGGCCGAAATCGGTCGGACGGATCGCCTCGTGCGCCTCCTGCGCATTCTTGGCCTTGGTCTCGTAGTGACGCGGCTTGTCCGGCACGTAGCCGGCGTCGTAGCGGTCGGCGACCGCCTTGCGCGCGGCGGAGATCGCCTCCGCCGCCATCTGCACGCCGTCGGTCCGCATGTAGGTGATCGACCCGTCCTCGTAGAGAGCCTGCGCCACGCGCATCGTCTGGCTGGCCGAGAAGCCGAGCTTGCGCGCCGCCTCCTGCTGCAGGGTGGAGGTGGTGAAGGGCGGCGGGGGATTGCGGGTGAGCGGCTTGGTCTCGACCGAGACGACCGAAAAACGCCCCTCCTCGACCGCCTTCTTCGCGGCGAGGGCGGTGCCCTCGTCGCCGATCGTCAAACGGTCGATCTTGTCCCCATTGTAGCGCACCAGCCGTGCGGCGAACTCGGTTCCGTCGGCCTCGAGCCGCGCGGTGACGCTCCAATATTCCTGCGCCCGGAACAGCTCGATCTCGCGCTCGCGGTCGACCACCAGGCGCAGAGCGACCGACTGGACCCGGCCGGCGGACTTGGCGCCGGGTAACTTGCGCCAGAGCACCGGCGAGAGGGTGAAGCCGACCAGATAATCGAGCGCGCGCCGCGCCCGGTAGGCGTCGATCAGATCCTCGTCGAGCGCGCGCGGATTGGCCATCGCCTCCAGCACCGCGCTCTTGGTAATCGCGTTGAAGGTGACGCGCTCGACATGCGCCGGAAGCGCCTTCTTCTTGGCCAGCACCTCCTGGACGTGCCACGAAATCGCCTCGCCCTCGCGGTCGGGGTCGGTGGCGAGGATCAGCGATTTCGCGCCCTTGGCCTCGTCGGCGATCGCCTTCAGCTGGCGCGCCTTGTCGGCATAGGTTTCCCAGGTCATCGCGAAGCCGTCGTCGGGATCGACCGATCCGTCCTTCGGCGGCAGATCGCGGACATGGCCGTAGGAGGCGAGCACCCGGTAGCCCGGGCCCAGATATTTCTCGATGGTTTTCGCCTTGGCGGGCGATTCGACGACGACGAGCTTCATTGGTTTTGTTGTTCCTTACGCGTACGCGCATAGGGTGAGGAGCGGCCCGGGCAAGCGTCAACCCCGTTGATGCCGCGATTGCGCTGGGCGTAGGGCGTGCCAATGACCGAGCTGCACACCGCCCGCCTCGTCTTGCGCCGGGCCGTCCCGGACGATCTGGCGGCGCTGCATTCAGTCTTCTCCGACCCGCGGGCAATGACCTACTGGACGCACGGCCCGCACGAGAGCGTCGAGCGCACGCGCGAATGGCTCGACGCGATGATCGACTCGCCGCCAAGCGAGAGCGACGATTTCGTCGTCACCCTGGACGGCCGCGCGATCGGCAAGATGGGCGCCTGGCGCCTGCCCGAGTTCGGCTTCATCCTGGCCCCGGATCATTGGGGCAAGGGCTTTGCTTCCGAAGCGATGACCACTTTCCTCGGCCACATTTTCGCCCGCCCCGACGTTGACCACCTGATCGCCGACGTCGATCCCCGCAACCGCGCCTCGCTGGCCTTGCTGGAGCGCCACGGCTTTGCCGAGAGCGGCCGGGCCGCGGGGACGTGGGACACCCATATCGGCCTGTGCGACAGCATCTATCTGCGGCTCGATCGCGACACCTGGCTTGGCCGTCAGGCGGGCGTCCGCCACCAGGCATAGAAGAAGGCCAAGCCGATCGCGCCGTCGATCGTGGCGAGCGTGAGCGCCGCTCCCGCAGTCCTCGCTTCGAGCCACAGGGTGAGGATCGTCACGAAGAACACCGCCTTGGACAGCGCGCCCAGCAGCATGAACGGCCTGAAGCGGACCGGATCGCTGGCGATGGTGAGGTAGACGAGCTGCATAACTGAGGCGGCGCCGAGGAAGCCGTAATAATCCTCCGGCCGGTTCGGCGCCGGCTCGAGCCATGGCGCCATGAAGAACAAAGGAAGCAGCACGATCAGGCCGTAAATCCCCGCGGCGCCGAAAATCAGCCTCGGCGCCTTCACGCGAGACTCACCCGCCCGCCGGCGTGCCGCTCGAGCCGCCCCGCAAGTTCCAGCTCGAGCAGCACCGTCTGCACCGTCGCCGGCGCGAGGCCGGACTGACGGACCAGCTCGTCGACCTGGACCGGGGTCGGCCCCAGCAATTCGGACACGCTTCGCCGGGCCGCCTCGTCGGCGTCGGCACCGGGGCCCTCGGCGGCATAGTCGCGGTCGGGTTGGCGCAGCGGGCGGACGCTCATCGGATTGACAGCCTCGAGCACGTCCTCGGCGCTCTGCACCAAAGTCGCGCCCTCGCGGATCAGCTGGTTGCAGCCCTGCGCGCGCGGATCGAGCGGGGAGCCGGGCACGGCCATCACCTCGCGCCCGAACTCGGCGGCGAGCCGCGCGGTGATCAGCGAACCAGACTTGGGCGCGGCCTCGACCACCACAGTGCCTTGCCCGAGGCCAGCGATGATCCGGTTGCGATAGGGGAAGTGGCGGGCGCGCGGCTCGGTGCCCGGCGGCTGCTCGGCAAGCAGCAGGCCGCGCTCAGCGATCACCTGCTGGCGCGCCGCATTTTCGGGCGGATAGACCACGTCGATGCCGCCGGCGATGACCGCGACGGTGCCGCTGTCGAGCGCGCCGTCGTGCGCCGCCGAGTCGATCCCGCGGGCCAGGCCCGACACGACCACTGCCCCTGAGGCGCCGAGATCGAAAGCGAGCTGGCGGGCGTAGCGACAGGCGGCGGCGGAGGCGTTGCGCGCGCCGACGATGGCGATCGCCATCCGGTCGAGCAACGCGTCGTCGCCTTTGGCGATGAGCGCGGGCGGCGCCGTCTCCAGCTCGGCCAGCAAGGAGGGATATCCGCTTTGCCCGAGAAACAGATAGCGCGCGCCGAGCGAAGCAACGCGCTCGATTTCGCGCTCGACGTCGGCTTTCGCCGCGAGCCTGGGAGCGCGCCCGCCGCCCCGCGCGGCGAGATCGGGAATGGCGTCGATCGCCGCCTGCGCCGAGCCGAACCGGGCGAGCAGCTGGAAATAGGTGATTGGGCCGATATTCTCGGAGCGGATCAGGCGCAGCCGCGCGACCTGATCGGCCGGGGGCGCCACGTCAGGCGTCGGTCCGGGCGCCGACCCTGGGCTCCGTGCCCGCGGCCAGCCGCGCGATGTTGGCGCGGTGCTTCCACAGGATCAGCATCGCGAAGCCGAGGAACAGCAGAGCGAGGTCGAACCGGCCCATCGCCACCGCCGAGACCGGCGCCGCGATCGCCGCCGCCATGCCCGCGGCCGAGGAAAAACGCAGCAGCGCGAATACAGCCAGCCAGACCAGGACCACGGCCACGGCGCAGGGCCAGTGCAAGGCCGCGACCAGCCCCATGAAGGTCGCCACGCCCTTGCCGCCCCGGAAGCGCAGCCAGACCGGGTAGAGGTGCCCGAGGAACGCCCCGATCGCGGCGATGCCGGGGAATTGCGGCTGATCGGGCCAGAGCCACGCGGCAAGCAGCACCGCCGCCGCGCCCTTGGCCGCGTCGAGCAGCAAGGTCGCCGCGGCGAGCCCCTTGCGGCCGGTGCGCAGCACGTTGGTGGCGCCGATATTGCCGGAGCCGATCGCGCGGACGTCGCCGAGCCCCGCGGCGCGCGTCAGCAGCAGGCCGAACGGGACCGATCCGAGCGCGTAGCCGAGCAACAGGCACAGCAAAGGCGGCCCATAGATTTCCGCGGTCACCAACATTCCCCCTTGCACGGGAAGCTAGCGCAAAGCGCGGAACCACCGCAACAAATTGCATCAATCCGCTCCCTTGGTTTGGCGCGGGAGCGCGGCTACACCGGCGCCCATGGCGGCGGGGCCCCTGCTCATCTTCGATTCAGGCGTCGGCGGGCTTTCGGTGCTCGCCGAGATCAGGAAGCTGCTGCCCGACGCGCCGCTCGTCTACGCCGCCGACAGCGCGGGCTTCCCCTATGGCACGAAGACGCCCGGAGAGATCGCCGCACGGGTCCCGGCTCTGCTCGGCCGCCTCGCCGAGCGCTACGATCCGGCGCTGATCGTCATCGCCTGCAACACCGCCTCGACCATTGCTCTCGACGCGGTCCGCGCCGCGCTCGACCTGCCGGTCGTCGGCACCGTGCCGGCGATCAAGCCCGCCGCTTCCCTCTCCAAGACCCGCGCGATCGGCGTGCTCGGCACCAATGCCACGATCGTCCAGCCCTATGTCGATCGGCTCGCGGCGGAGTTCGCCGCTGACTGCATCGTCGTGCGCCACGGCTCGGCCGAACTGGTCGAGCTGGCCGAGGCCAAGCTGCGCGGCGAGGCGACCGACCCCGCTCATTATGCCCGCATCCTCGATGGCCTGCTGTCCCGCCCCGGCGGCGAGACCGTTGACACGATCGTCCTCGCCTGCACCCATTTCCCCCTCGTCCGCGACGAGCTCGCGGCCGCGGCGCCCCGCCCCCTCGCCTTCGTCGACGGCAATGCGGGGATCGCCCGGCGGACGCAGTGGCTGGCGCGCGACCTCGCCTGGGAGGCTCCGCCGCCGCCGGGCATCGCCTTGTTCACCGGCCCGGGCGGCGAAGCCTATCGGGCGGGCCTCGCCGGCTACGGCCTGACGCGGATCGAGCGGGTGTGATCGGGACGGTTGCGGGCACTTCGCCCTGGCCTTAAAGGCCCGCAATCCGCTATTGGGTGGCGGGAAGAGCTGGGAAGAGATCTTGGACTATCAGCGCATCTTCGCGGAGGCGATCGAACGGCTGCACGCCGAAGGCCGCTACCGCGTCTTCATCGATATCCTGCGCAACAAGGGCTCCTTCCCCAACGCGCGCTGCTTCGCCGGCCATAACGGGCCGAAGCCGATCACCGTGTGGTGCTCGAACGACTATCTGGCGATGGGCCAGCACGAAGACGTGATCGCAGCGATGGAAGAGGCGCTGCACGATGTCGGCGCGGGTTCGGGCGGCACGCGCAACATATCGGGCAACAGCCATTATCATATCGAGCTCGAGGCCGAGCTCGCCGATCTCCACGGCAAGCAAGCCGCTTTGCTCTTCACCTCGGGCTATATCTCGAACGAGGCGACGCTGGCGACGATCGGCAAGCTGCTGCCGGGCTGCATCATCTTTTCCGACGCGCTCAACCACGCCTCGATGATCGCCGGAATCCGCAATTCGGGCTGCGAGAAGCAGGTTTTCCGCCACAATGATCTCGCGCATCTCGAGGAATTGCTCGCCGCGGCGCCGGCAGACGCGCCCAAGCTGATCGCGTTCGAGAGCGTCTATTCGATGGACGGCGACGTCTCCCCGATCGCCGAGATTTGCGACCTGGCCGACAAGTACGAGGCCCTGACTTATCTAGACGAAGTTCACGCCGTCGGCATGTACGGCGCGCGCGGCGGCGGCATCTCGGAGCGCGACGCGGTCGCCGACCGGGTGACCATCATCGAAGGCACGCTCGGCAAGGCGTTCGGCGTGATGGGTGGCTACATCGCCGCCGACCGCGACATCATCGACGTTGTGCGCAGCTACGCGCCCGGCTTCATCTTCACCACCTCGCTCTCGCCGGTGCTCGTCGCCGGCGCGCTGGCCAGCGTCCGCCATCTCAAGGCGTCGAGCGTCGAGCGCGACGCGCAGCAGGCCCGCGCCGCCCGGCTC
>DASQJU010000030.1:0-7998 GCA_035630915.1 Allosphingosinicella sp. | reverse complement strand
GACCGTGTTCAGCGACGGATCGGTCGGCCGGTAGGTGACGAGGGCGATCGCGGCCGCGAGAGCGGCGAGCGTGAGCGCGAGCCCGCCGAAGAAGCTGCGCGAGCGGCGGACGAGCCGCGCGGTGCCGTCGCGCCACTGCGCGATCCGGCCCGGTCGATCAGTCCCCGCGGTTGCTGCCGCCATGGCGAATGTGCCCCAAATGTTCCCGACATGCTTAATGCGCCCCCTCGGACTCCCGGGTCAAGCGCTTGGCGTTGCAGCGGGGCAACGCTAGGGGGAGGAAATGGAGCGCGCGGACGTCATCATCCTCGGCGGCGGCCTGGTCGGCCTCAGCCTCGCGCTGGCGCTCGACCGGCATGGGCTGGGCACGATCGTCGTCGATCCCGCCGATCCTGCGACCCAGATCGCCAAATCCTATGACGGCCGCGCAACGGCCGTGTCGAGCTCGTCCTGGCGGATGCTGGAGACGCTCGGCGTCGCCGAACGGCTGGAAGGCGACACCTGCGCGATCCGCGCGATCCGCGTCAGCGACGGCCTTGCCCCGGGCGGGATCGCGTTCGAACCGGAAGCGGAAGACGATCCGCTCGGCATGATGATCGAGAACCGGCTTCTGCGCGGAGCGCTGCAGGAGTGCGCGCGCGCCGCGGAGAGGATCAACCTGATTATGCCCGCGCGTCCGGGCGAATCGGTGCGTGACGCCAAAGGCGTGCGTGTGGCGCTCGATGACGGCCGGCTGCTCGCTGCGCCGCTGCTGGTCGCAGCCGAGGGGCGTCACTCGCCGACCCGTGAGGCCGCGGACCTGCCGCTCGCGCGTTGGAGCTACGATCATGTCGCGATCGTCGCCACCGTGGCCCATGCGCTCCCGCACGGGGAGACTGCCTACGAGATCTTCTACCCCGCCGGGCCGTTCGCGATCCTGCCGATGCTGCCCGGCGAGGACGGCCGTCCCCGCTCGGCGATCGTCTGGTCGGTAGCCAAGGCCGACGCGCCGGCCATGCTGGCGCTGCCCGAGCGCGCTCTGGCACACGAGATCGAGAAGCGGATGGGCGGGTTCCTCGGGGCGGTGTCCCTCGCCGGCCCGCGCTTCAGCTATCCGCTGGGCTTCCACCACGCCGCGCGGATCACCGATCAGCGCCTCGCCTTGGTCGGCGACGCCGCGCACGGCATCCACCCGATCGCCGGCCAGGGGCTCAATCTCGGCTTCCGCGACGCCGCCGCGCTCGCCGAGGTGCTCGTCGAGGGCGCACGGCTCGGCCTCGACCTCGGCGACGCGCAATTGCTCGCCCGCTACGAGCGCTGGCGCAGCCTCGACACGTTCATGGTGGCGATGGCGACGGATTCGCTGACCCGCCTCTACGGCGTGCCCGGAAAGACGGCTTCGGTGATCCGCCGCCTGGGCATGGGCGCGGTGCAGCGGATCGGGCCGCTCAAGGACCGGCTGATGGCCGAGGCGCGCGGCGAATCGGGCGATCTGCCGCTGCTGCTGCGCGGTCTCCCGATCTAGATTCGACGCTCTAGCGCACTTCCTCGCTCACCTTGCGCTCCTCGGCGGCCTTCGCCTTGGCGCCGCGGATCATGAAGAAGGTGCCTGACCAGTCGCCGGGGATGGTCCATTCGCCCTGCACCTCGTCTCCGCCCGGCAGGATCGTACCCCGATAATGCGGGGTCGGCCGGTCGAGATCGTCGTAAATCTTGATGAAGCGCACTTCACTGCCCTCGCGCGCGCCCTCGACGATGGCCTGGAGGATCGTGCCGGGCGGATAGAAGAACTCGCCAGGCTGGGTGATGAGGCCGCTCAGCGCGCCACCGATGTCGGTCAGCTCCGCCTCGAACGCGTTGGGCGGGAATTGCGAGGGATAATGGAAGAAGCCGTGCCAGCGCCCGCTGAGGTCATTCTCCCCGCCTTCACTCATTGCATCGTCTCGGGCCCGTCCGCGCCGCCGGGCGCCATCCGCTGGAACTGCATGAACTGGACGAGCAGGTCGGCGCGGTCGGCGAGGCCGCTCGCCTCCAGCAGCGCCTGTTTCGAGCCGACGTCGAGCGGGGCGATCTGGGCGATGCCGTTGACCAGCATCTCGTCGTCGAGCCGGGAGACCTGCTCCCATTCGATCATGTAGCCGAGCGCATCGGCATAGCGCCGCGCCTCGCGCTCGACCTCGGCGCGCTGGGCGATGCCGAGCACGGGATCCTCCTCCTCGTCGAATCCCTCGCGGTCGGCGTCGACTTGGCGATAGGGCGTCTCGACGTCCGCCTCGCGCGCGACGCGGAAGCGGCTGAGCCCTTCGAGCACGATATCGAAACATCCGTCGTCGCGCTCGTCGCAGCTGCCGATCCGGCCGATGCAGCCGATGTCGAACAGGGCCGGGCTCGCGCCGACGTCCTCCCTCGGCTGAATCATGGCGATCAGCCGGTCGCTCGCCAGCGCGTCGCGAATCATCGCCCGATAGCGCGGCTCGAAAATGTGCAGCGGAAGCTGCGTGCCCGGAAAAAGCAGCGCGCCCGCCAAGGGGAAGATGGGGACGCGGAGGAGGGCCCCGCCCATCACCCGAACAGGATCGACGAAAGCCGCCGCCGCTGCGCCCCGGCCCAGGGGTCTTCCAGGCCGACCGCCTCGAGGATCTGCAGCAGCTTCTTGCGCGCCGCGCCATCCTCCCACTCGCGGTCGCGGCGGATGCTTTCGAGCAGATGATCGGCGGCCGCATCGCGATCGCCCGCGGCGATCAACGCGCCGGCGAGATCGATGCGCGCCCGATGGTCGTCCGGATCGGCGGCAATCCTCGCCTCGAGCTCAGCGGTCTCCCCGGCCGGCGCGGCCACGGCCAGCGCAAGCGCCGAGCGGGCACGGGCGATGGCCGGATCCTTTTCCACCTTATCGGCAAGATTCTCGAGCCTGGCCCCCGCCTCGTCCGCCTTGCCGGCGGCGATCAGGGCGCGGGCGAGGCCGGATACGGCCTCCGGATTCTCAGGAGCCATTTCGACAATCTGCTGGAAGATGCAGGCCGCCCGCTCGGCGTCGCCCTCGCCGAGCACCTGCTCGCCCATCGCGATCAGCGGCTCGATCTCCGCCTCCAGCTGCTGCGCCTCGCCCTCGACCGGGAGCTGGGCGAGGATCTGGTCGAGCGCGCCGGTCAGCTGCCCCTCAGTGCGCGCGGAAGATAGATCGGCGACGGGCTGGCCTTGGAAGAAGGCGTAAACGGTCGGGATCGACTGGATCCGGAACTGGGCCGCGATCAGCTTCTCCTCGTCGACATTGACCTTGACCAGCTTGACGCCGCGGTCGGCATAATCGGCGGCAACCTTTTCGAGCAGCGGGGCGAGCTGCTTGCAGGGGCCGCACCATTCGGCCCAGAAATCGAGGATGACGAGGTTCGACATGCTCGGCTCGACCACGTCGCGCCGGAATTTCTCAACCGCCTCGCGCTCAGCTTCACTCAAACCCAATGTCGCCACTTCAACTCTCCGCCGGAGCCCCTATTTAGGGCCCTATGTGGGAAGGCGGCCCGGTCTGCCAACCCCATTCGTTCAGGGGGTTGCCGGGTCCAAAGGCCCATGCTAGCAGCCGCCGCCTTACCCGGGCCGGTCCAACCGGCCCCGCCAGAGCGGGCGTAGCTCAGGGGTAGAGCACAACCTTGCCAAGGTTGGGGTCGAGGGTTCGAATCCCTTCGCCCGCTCCAGTCTTCCAACATCGATGGTCGAACCCTCGAGTCTTTGGTGGCGCTCCGCCCTGAAGGGCTGCGCGCTGGTTCGAATCCCTACGCCCGCTCCAGTCTTCCCAGGACATCGATCCGACGGCGGAACGCATCGCGCGCCTGCGCCGTTCTCTCGAATCGATGAGCACCCAGCTTCCCACGCTCGACTCCTCGGCGTTCGAGCCGCCGCCCGAGGCGGTCGACTTCTATGTCGAGAGCCTGCGCCTGCTCGATGAATCGGGCGTGCCCTTCCTGCTGTCGGGGACCTATGCCCTGTCCTGCTACACCGGCATCACCCGGCCGACCAAGGACCTCGATGTCTTCTGCAAGCCGTCCGACGCGCCCAAGATCCTCTCCTTCTTCAAGGAGCGCGGCTACCGCATCGACATCGAGGACGAACGCTGGATCGGCAAGGTGTGGAAGGGCGACCTCTTCTTCGACGTCATCTACAACATGTCGACGGCGAGCATTCCCATTACCGACCATTGGTTCGAGTATGCCTACGAATCCGAGGTCTACGGCACCAACGTGAGGATCACGCCGCCGACCCAGTTCGTGCTCTCCAAGCTCTTCCTCCAGGACCGCTACCGCTACGACGGCGCCGACGTCGCCCACGTCATCCTCAAGAAGCACGACGAAATCGACTGGGAGCATCTGCTCGGCGCGCTGGAGCTTTATTGGGAGGTGCTGCTGATCCACGTCCTCAATTTCCGCTTCATCTACCCGACCGAGCGCGAGTGCATCCCGCGCTGGCTGTTCGACGAATTGATCGCGCGCCTGCAGGCCCAAGCCGACATGCCGGCGGCGCGGATGCGGGTCTGCCGCGGCCGGCTCTTCTCCCCGCGCGATTATATCATCGACATCGCCCAGTGGGGCTTCGCCGACGTCGTCGGCAAGGGAATCGAGGAGAAGCATGAGCGGCACTGAGACGCTGAAGCTCGCGGCGATCGGCGATCTCCACGTCACCGAAGCGAGCGAGCACCGCTACCGCGACATGTTCGCGGAGATTTCCGAGGTCGCCGACGTCCTCGCTCTGTGCGGCGACCTGACCAATTTCGGCAAGACGCGCGAGGCCGAGATCCTTGCCGAGGATCTGCGGAACTGCACGATCCCCACGGTCGCCGTGCTCGGCAATCACGATTACGAATGCGGCCAGCCGGAGGAGGTCGCGCGGATCCTCCACGGCGCCGGCGTCACGATGCTCGGCGAGCAGGCGGTGGTGATCAACGACGTCGGCTTTGCCGGGGTGAAGGGCTTTCTCGGCGGCTTCGGCCGCGGCGAGCTCGGCGCGTTCGGCGAGGCGCCGATCAAGGCGTTCGTCGATGCCGCGCTCGAGGAGGCGCGCAAGCTGGAGAACGCCCTGCGTTCGCTCAAGACCGAGCGAAGCGTCGCCGTGCTCCATTATTCTCCGGTCGCGGACACTCTGGTCGGCGAACCCCTCGAAATCTATCCGTTCCTTGGCTGCTCGAGGCTGGCTGACGCGGTCGATCGCTTCGACCATGTCGCCGCGGTCGTCCACGGCCACGCTCATCGCGGCGCCTTCACCGGCGCCACCCCGCGCGGGACGCCGGTCTACAATTGCGCGCAGATGGTGGTCGAGGCGGCCGAAGGGCGGCCCTACGCGCTTATCGAGGTCTAGCCGGGGGACGCGCGCCCGCGCCAGCGGTCGGCTGCGCCGGCGGAGGCGGCGCGGTACGCGGCTCGAGCAAGGCGGCCGTCTCGATCGTATCGAGCGCTGCCCGCGCGGCGACGTAGAGCCGCGCCTTTCTGATCCAGTCCGCGGCGTTGGCATTGCCGGGAATCCGCGAAACCTCGGCGAGCGCGACATCGACCTGGCCGGCGTCGAGCCGCTGGGTTGCGCGGCGCAGCCTCTCCTCGGGCTCGGGCGATGGCGTATCGCGGCGGCGCACGGTGATCAGTGCGCCGAGCTCCGTCTGGACCGCGGTCCACCAACTTGCGTCGGGCGGCGTGCCGGCGAGGCGTGGACCGGCTTCCTGCAGGCCGAGCTGCAGCTCCTGCAGCGTCACCGGGTTGCGCGCGGCGAGCAGGATCATCCCCACCGCGCGGGGCTGGCTCGCGCCGAACCGCTCGCGCAGCAGCGCCTCGAGGAAGCCGAGCGCCACGCCGCGGTCGAGCGCGCGGCGCGCGGCGAAGGCGACCAGCAGGCCCTCGGCGCGGTCCGCATTGCCGACCGCCGCGCGCGACTGTGTGTCGAGCTGCGAGATGCGCTGTTCGAGCGCGGAGACGCGCCGGCCGACCTCGGGATCGATCAGGATGCGCTCGGGTTCTTCCTCCGGAGCGAGGGCCGGCGTTGCAGGTTGGGGCGCGTTCGTCGTGGCTGGCGCCGGTAGCGGCGCGGCCTGCGCGACGGGGGCCGGGGGCGGCGCGACGCCCACGACCCGGGCGGCGGCGTCCCAGCGGGCAAGGATGTAGCCCATCGCTCCGAGACCCAGCAGGAAAGCAACGAGAGGAATGATGAGCGGCCGGAACCAGGATCCGCGCCGGGGCGGGGCGGCAGTGTCGACCGGATCGTAATCGCCGTTCATACGCACCTCATACGCGGCCATCCTGACACAGCTTGGCGGCAAGCTCCAGCAAGGCCTGATCGCGCGGCGCTTCGGCATGGTCGCGCGAATGCCAGCCTTCGCCCGCCGCCTCGGCCGCCGCGCGACTGATCGCGGCGATGCGGATGTTCGATCTCGATGGCCCGACCAGCGCTGAGAAGAGCGATGCCGCCCGCGGGGAATGAAGCAGCACGAGCGCGTCCACAGCGATCGCCTCCCTCGCGGCCTCGGGCAACCGGTCGATCGCGTCGGCGGCATAAACCGGAATCGAGGTAACCGCGACATCTGCGTCGTGCCATGTCAGGTGCTCGCGGCCGCAGGGATGGAAGGCGCTCCGCATTCCCTCGGCGGCCATGATCTGCAGCAAGGCTGCGCCGTCGGCCGGCCCCTCGCGCACATGGGTGAATCCGGCCTCGCGGGCCGCCGCGGCCGTGCGCTCGCCTACCGTGTAGCAGGGGCGTTCAAGGAACGGCGTCATGCCGCCGCCGGCCAGGCGCGCGGTATGGGCACTGGTCAGCAGCACCGCGTCGAAGCCGGACGGGTCGGGCGGCGTCCAGGCGAGCGGCCGCACGGTGAATAATGGTGCGACGACCGGCTCGAGCCCCAACTCCCGCGCTCGCGCCGCCGTCTCGCCGGCGCCGGGCTCCGGGCGGAGGATCAGAATCTTCACGGGTGGAACATCGCCCGCAGCGCGGGGCTCGCCGCCGCGAGCAGCTGCTCTGCCAGCGCCGCCGGCGCGCCCTCGCCGCGATGCACTTCGCGCCCGTCCGGGCTGAGGATCTCCGCGCGCACGATTCCATCCGAGGCAAGCGCCGCCACCGCCGAATGGCAATCGCCGCCGAGCGCCGCGAGGAACGCGCGCTCCGCCGTCACGTCCGTGCGGGTCGGTCCGTGATCGATGCGCGCCAATGTCTCGCGCAGATCCTCCCGTTCGGCGAGGACCTCGATGCCGATTGCACCCTGCGCCGGCGCCGGCAGCAGGTCGAGCGGCGCGCCGAGGTCGAGGCCCAGCCGGGCGAGACCCGCTGCGGCCAGCAAGGTCGCGTCGAACTCGCCGCGCGCGATCTTCGACAGCCGCGTTTGCACGTTGCCGCGGATCGGCGCGATCCTCAGGTCTGCGCGGCGCGCCAGCAATTGCGCCGCCCGGCGAGGCGAGGAGGTACCGACGCGGGCGCCCTCGGGCAGCGCCTCGAGGCTCTCGCCGCCGATCAGCCGGTCGTCCGTGTCCGCGCGCTCGAGCATCGCGGCGATGGCGAAGATTTCGGGCCGGAGGGTCTCGACGTCCTTCATCGAGTGGACCGAGAGATCGGTCCGTCCCTCGGCGAGGCAGGCATCGAGCTCCTTGGTCCACAGCGCCTTGCCGCCCAGTTCGGCGAGCGGCCGATCCTGGATCATGTCGCCCGAGGTGGTGATCGGCACGATCTCGCTGGCCACGCCGGCGGCCGCCAGAGCGTCCGCGACCAGGCGCGCCTGAACGAGCGCGAGCGGGGAGCCGCGGGTGCCGATGCGAAGGGGGCGGGCCATAGCGCGCTTGTGCTAGCGGCTCCCCCGGTGCGCCGCCTCCTGCCCGGCGAGGCGGTGGGCGAGGATGCGCCGATCGGAGGTGACCAGGGCCGCCGCCGTCTCGTCGCAGCTCGATTCGATGCCGAGGATCAGGCTCATCGCGCGCTTCCCTGCCACTCTGCTTATGTCTAGCACAAGCGCGCTATGGACCGCCCCCTCCGCATCGGCACCCGCGGCTCGCC
>DASQJU010000029.1:0-6650 GCA_035630915.1 Allosphingosinicella sp. | reverse complement strand
TGGCGAGAAGGCCGACCGGACCGAAGCCGCGCAGCGCGGTGGCGAATGGATCGGCGAATCCCGTCGGCCGGACAGTCCCCATTTCTCGCGCCTTCGTTCCTTTGTCGACGATGAGAAAGAACCAAAGAGATTCCAGCTTTCGCTGGAATGACGGGTGGGGCGCCTAGGCCGGTGCCTTCTTGCGCATCGGCTGCAGCTCCCAACGCGAAAGGCTGCGCCAGAGCCATTCGAGCGGGCCGTAGTTGAAGCGGTCGAGCCAGGGCTTCGACCAGAGCAGCATCAGCGCCCACATCGTCACCACCGGGATCCACAGCTCGATCCGGCTGAGGCTGCCGTAGAGGCCGGCTCCGTAGCCGTAGAAGAGCGTGGTCATCAGGATCGAGGTGCCGAGATAGTTGCTGAAGGCGGCGCGCCCGGCGGCGGCGATGCGCGCGACCAGCGGCCCGCCGTCCCGGGTCAGCAGGATCACCAGTGCCGCGATGCCGACCACGGCGACCGGCCGGAGCGGAGTCGTCGCGGCGACCGACCAGAGGAAGAGCGCCTCGGAGGAGAAGCCGCCGCGCGCGTCCATCAGCGCGAACAAGGCATAAAGCGGGAGCGCGATGCCGAGGCAGACCAGCGCCCATTTGCGGTAGCGCGCGGCCTCCCAAGTGCCGCGGAAGAAGCCCGATTTGAGCGCGGCCATGCCGAGCACCATGTAGCCGAGCGTCTCGGCGAGGAAGAGCGGCGTGCCGGAGAATGGCTTGGCCATTTGCTCCACAAGCCGTTTGTGGACGAGGCCGCCATAGCCGTCGCGGTAGAGCGCGAGGTCCTCGGCCAGCTTCTGCGCCGTCAACGGCGCGAATCCTTCCTGCATCTCTCGCCAGGTCTGGGCCTGATCCGCCGGGAGCGACGCGGCGTGGCTGAGATACCAGGCCCAGGCCGCGATTCCGGCGAACATCAGGCTCTGAACGACCACCAGGATCACGCCCAGCAAGACCAGCTTGTGGACCGGCATGTTGCGGAAGAAATAGAGGATGAGCCCGGTCTGCGCATAGAGCGCGAGGATGTCGCCGAACCAGATGAAGTAGAAGTGCAGCAGGCCGAAGCCGAGCAGCACCGCCATCCGCGCATAGTGGATGCGCGCCGGCGACAGGCCCGCCGCCTCGGCGCGCTCGATCACCAGCAACGTGCTCGCCCCGAACAGGAACGAGAAGAGGCCGCGCATCTTGCCGTCGACGAAGATGAAGCTGAACATCCAGGAGCCGAGATCGGCCTGGCTCTCCGTGCCGAAGGCCATCGGGTTCATATAGGCCTGGAAGGGCATGGCGAAGGCGACGATGTTCATCGCCAGGATGCCCATGACCGCGATGCCGCGGACCGTGTCCAGCGCCGCGATCCGCGGTACGGCGGCTTCCGCCGAGCGATAGGCGTCCGGCACCATCGGCGTCCCCGCTACCGTGAAGTCGCTCATCCGGTTTCCCCTCCCCGAATTCGTTGCGAGCGGGGAAGATAGAGGATTGGGGCTCGCCCGCAAACGCGGAAGTTTCCAAGTTTCCGCAAAATAAAAATCCCTTCGATCAATCTCAGTGTTTCAATCGAGGTTCTCGATCGATGGCGCGGGCGCGCGGCTTGAAGCCGAAGTAAAGGTCACGCGCCGCGACGCCCGTCTCGAGCCGTCCCTTTTGCTGCCCGGCCAAGGCGTTTTCCTCGGCTTCGGAAAGGCGTCGCTCGAAGTCGGGGTCGGTCGGCTCGCCCTGATACTCCTCGAATCCGGGCGGGGGCGGATTGTTCGTATTCCAGTAGCCGTAACGGTCACGCCAAACTCGGTAGCCCCCTTCGAGCGCCCCACTTTCGAGCCGGTCCATTGCGCTCTCCCAGTTTGCGGCAAATTCCCCGCTCCGGTCAGCAGCGGCGCCGAGTATCTTCTCGCCGCGCTCGATCACGGCGAGCAGCAGGCGGTCAGAAAAGACGCGGTCCTCGGCGATCAATTCGCCGTGATAGAAGCGCCGGACCAGCCGCCCGTTGACGGCCTGGTCGACCAATTGGGCGCGCCCGCGCTCGCCGACGCCGCGGATCAGCGCGGCATTGCAGGCATGATCGAAGGTGGCGGAGCGGCGCCGCAGAGCGTTGACGCTCTGCATCGACATGTCGACCAACTCCGCCGCCCTCTGAAGCGAGAGCGTGTCGGCGAGATGCTCGAGGAACGCGCGCTGCGTCGCGGGCGTCCAGCCGTCGCGGCGGTAGCGCAGGTGGACGGGCTCGAAATCCGCAGGGGGATCGGCCAGCGCGGGGAGGTTGGCGGGGGAAGCGGGCTCAGCAGCCGATGTGTCGGGCGGATCGCCGTGGGCGCGAATCGGGTTCTCTTCCATTCGGCATTCTGAACCATGAAGGTACGCATGTAGGAAAGAAAAAATAAAAATGGCTGATTAACGCGCAGATTTCAGGCGCTTGGGCGCCGGAGCAGGAACTCGGTTCGTCGCACTGGTTCGCCGACTCCGCGATTCGCGGGGGCTCTTGATGGCCGGAGGAAGGGCCGCCATGATCGGCGGGTATGGAGACTGAGGCCGGCAAGGATGCGCCCAGCCTGCGCTGGCGAACGGGCGGCATCGGCTGTCTGTTGCCGCTGTTCGTGGTCGCCGTGCTTTACTTCGGCTTGTTCGCCGTTCGGCCCGCCATGCTGCACGATGCGGCGCAGGGCCATGGGCGGGTCGCGGCCTGGCTGTGGCTGGCCGAGGGCATGGAATGGGGCGGGTTCAACCTGCCTGTTGCGCTGATCGCCGTCTATCTGTTGTTCGAGACCGGACGCTACGGCTGGCGCTGGGCGGACGAGGAGGCGGCGCGACTGACACCGGAGGCGCTCATTCCGCACGCCTCGCTGTTCATGCGGCCCATGAAGTGGAGCGAGATCGCCGGCGTGCGCTTCGTGCAGCGGCCGCAGCTTCACGCGATCCAGCCCTGCCTGGAGATCGCACTTCGGAACGGCCGGCGGCGCCTGATCCGCGGGGTGGACAATGAGGGCGGCGCCGCGGAGCGCTTCGCGGCCGAGGCGATGCGGCGGATAAGGGAAATGGGTGCCGGATCGGGTCCGGCATAACGAAACAGGCTTAGGCGCTAGCCCAGTGCGGCGGCCGCTTCGAGTTCGTCCGCCGCGGCTTCGCGCTCGGCCGCCTTGCGGGCGTCGGTCGCGGCGCGCATGCGCTCGGTCCGGGCGAGGCGGTTGGCCATCTGGTCCCACGCCGCGGCGGCGGTGAGATGGCGGTCGCGGACATTGTCGAGATCGGCCGTGCCGGCGGCGCTCCGCGCTTCGTCTGCACGGTCGCGGTAGAAGCTCTGGGTGGCGGACATGGCCTGACTTTCATGGTCGCCGCAGCGGGGAGCGCGCGGCGCGCAGAAGGGAGTCGTCTGGAAGCGCTATGCCCTCCCCGGACGGGCCGGGGAGGGCGGAGCGAGATTAGGCGCTCTGCAGGTTGACGGCGCTGGTCTTGCCGCGCTGGTCCTGCTGCAGCTCGTAGGAAACGCGCTGATCCTGGTTGAGCGTGCTCATGCCGGCCTTCTCGACCGCGCTGATGTGAACGAAAGCGTCGTTGCCGCCGTCCTCAGGAGCGATGAAGCCATAGCCTTTGCTGGCGTTGAAAAATTTGACCTTGCCGATGGGCATGGAAGTCTTCCTTTCTGGGTGGGCGGGCCGGAATTGGCGCGCCCAATCTGCTGGGGAAGCCGAGAGAAGGAAGAAGGAGCCGCAAAGCACCGAAGACCGTCTGTTGCGACCGAAGCGAGGCGCTCCTAGCACGGAATGGGCCGGGAGCCTAATCGCAGAGGGGCGGTGCCGCCCCGGCGCCTATTCCTGGGCGGGCTTCGATTGCAACTGGATATAGTTTTGCAGGCCCATCCGCTCGATCATTTCGAACTGGGTCTCGAGGAAGTCGATATGGCTTTCCTCGCTCTCGAGAATGGCGACGAACAGCTCGCGGCTGACGAAATCGCGGACCTGCTCGCAATGGATGATCGCGCCCTTGAGCTGGGCGACGGCCTCCTGTTCGAGCTCGAGATCGGCCTTCAATATCTCCTCGACCGTCTCGCCGACGCGCAGGCGCCCGAGCATCTGGAGATTGGGCAGGCCTTCGAGGAACAGGATCCGCTCGGCGAGGCGATCGGCGTGCTTCATCTCGTCGATCGATTCGTGCCGCTCATATTCGGCGAGCCGAGCGACGCCCCAATTGTCGAGCATTCGGTAGTGCAGCCAATATTGGTTGATCGCGGTGAGCTCGTTCTTGAGCGCCTCGTTCAGGAGCTGGAGTACCTTGTCGTCACCCTTCATCGCGGCCTCCTGTCGTGCGTGCCGCTATAGCGCGCGAGCCGCGCGAATGCACCGAAAAAAATGGCGGAAAACTGCGAAAAACCGGGCTGAACATGCGAGGCTTTCGCAGCCGGGCGGACGCGAATGCGAGGCGTTCGCGCGGGGAGGGATCAAGCGGCGGCGGCGGTCTCGGCGGCGATGATCTCGCGGGCGAAGGAGAAACACTGGCCGCAGCGCGGCTTGCAGCCCTTGGCGCGATAGGCGCTGGTCGGGCAAGAAGCGCCGGCGCGCGCCGCGGCGCGGACCTCGTTCTCGCGAATCGCATTACAGACGCAAACGATCATGGAAATCGGCTTACTCGATAATGCGACTTGTTCGCAATAGCGTTTTGAGCCCCGCGCGTCCTGAACGGCTACAAAGCGCGTAGCTCCTTGCGGATCATCAGCTTGAGGCCCGACCAGGTTTCGTCGATCGCGCAGACCTTGACGTCGACGAGGCCGGTGGGGAGCGCGACCTCGCGGATCACGTCCTCGGTGATGTCGGTCGGCACGCGCGCGGCTTTCTTCGGCCAGGACACCCAGATGAAGCCGCCATGGGCGAGGACGGGACGGAGGCGGCCGATCTCGGCCTCGAGCTCGGTGCGCTCGGTCACGAAGACATGGGCGGCGTCGACCGGCGCCTCGGGCCAGACGAGATGCTTGAGGACGATGCCGTCCTGCTCGATCTCGGCGCGGACGCTGGCCGGCATCTCGTCCCACCAGATTCGCATGCCGTCCTTCAGCGAGAGCTTCTTCGCCAGAGGCGTTCCGGAATAGCCTGCAGTCATCCATCACCTTCCGTCATTCCAGCGCAAGCTCGAATGCCTTTTCCTTCAAACGCCCGCAGAAAAGAAGAAGGGAGATTCCAGCTTTCGCTGGAATGACTAAGCGAATGGCCTCGGCCGCAGCTGACGGGCGGCGATCAGGGCGGTGGGGATGCCGACCAGGACGATGTGGCAGAAGAGCTGGGTGACGATACCGCGCACGCTCGGGGGCCACGCGCCTTCGAAGCGCAGCGGAACGACGATCAGGTTCATGACGACATAGGTGGCGAGGCCGTAGAGCGTGCCCCACAGGAGCGGCCGGGCGCGCAGCGCGGGCAGTCGGGCGGCGGCGGCGACATAGACCGCGACCATGATCGCCATCAGCGCGAAATGGACGGCGAGGCCGAGCGCCGCGCCGTTCGTGCCCCATTGGCTCGCCCCCGGAAACGGGCCGGATGCGACGCCCTGGAGCATTTCGGCGACCGTGCGCCGGCCGTAGAACAAGGTCAGGCCGATCGCCGCCAGGATATCGAGCGTGCCGGCGACCAATGTGGCGAGGAGAATAGGGCGCAGGATACGGGGCATGGATCGTCACTCCGAAGACGCCCGAGCCCGGGGCTAGAGAGCTTCGAGGCTATCACCCATCAGCGCCGGGAAGAAGCCCTCATGCGCGGCGCGCAGATCGGCGAGCGAAACGGCATGGTCGCCGTCGGGAAGCTCGAAGATCAGGCGGCTGCCCTTGGTCCGGCCGATCGCCTCGACCTCGACTCCGGCGGCATGGGCGCGGCGCAGGAAGGTGAGCAGGCAATCGTCGGCGACGGTGGCGACGTAGACGCCCTGGTCCTCGGCGAAATAACCTTCATGGCCGAAGCGGGCGGGGCCGTTGATCAGGGCGCCGATGTTGGAGGCGAGCGCCATTTCGGCGAGCGCGACGGCGAGCCCGCCGTCCGAGACATCGTGGCAGGCGGTGATCGCGCCGCCGGCGATGGCCGCGCGGACGAATTCGCCCGCGGCGCGCTCGGCGAGGAGATCGACGGGCGGCGGCGATCCGTCCTCCCGGCCGTGCAGCTCGCGCAGCCAGAGCGACTGGCCGAGATGGCCGTGGCGATCGCCGATCGCGACGATGACATCTCCTTGATCGCGAAAGCCGATGCCGACCGCCTTGCGCCAATCCTTGAGGAGCCCGACGCCGCCGATGGCAGGGGTGGGGAGGATCGCGCTGCCGCCCCCGGTGGCCTTGGATTCGTTGTAGAGGCTGACATTGCCGCTCACGATCGGGAAGTCGAGCGCGCGGCAGGCGTCGCTCATCCCGGCGAGGCAGCCGGTGATCTGCGCCATGATCTCGGGCCGCTGCGGATTGGCGAAGTTGAGGCAGTTGGTCACCGCCAGCGGGGTCGCGCCGACTGCGCTTAGGTTGCGATAGGCTTCGGCGATCGCCTGCTTGCCGCCTTCATAGGGGTCGGCATAGCAATAGCGCGGGGTGCAATCGGTGGTGATCGCCAGCGCCTTGGCCGAGCCGTGGACGCGGACCACCGCCGCGTCGCCGCCCGAACGCTGCACGGTGTCGCC
>DASQJU010000028.1:0-3847 GCA_035630915.1 Allosphingosinicella sp. | reverse complement strand
CGCATGCGCCTCGATCCTCAGCCGTTTCACGAGCGAAGGGCCCTTTTTCATCGGCGCTTCCCTGGCGCGAGGGTGAGGAAGGCGGTGACGGCCGAGACCAAAGCCAGGCCCGCGCCGGCCAAAGCCGCGCCGTGGAGGGCGGCAATGAGAGCGTCGCCCTCGCGCGACAGGACGGCACCGAGCAGGGCCACGACGATCAGACCGCCGGCGCGCGAAACGGCGCTGTTGAGGCCCGAGGCGGTGCCGACATGGTGCTCGTCGACCGCGCCGAGCACGGCGGTGGTGAGCGGCGCGACGGCGATCGCCATGCCGAGCGAGACGGCGAGGATCGAAGGGAGGACCTCGGTCCAGTAATCGGCCCCGCCGCCGATCCGCACCGCCAGCGCATAGCCTCCGGCGACGATCGCCGGGCCGATGGTCAGCGGCAAGCGCGGGCCGAGGCGGGTCGCGATCCGGCCCATCAGCGGCGAGCCCAGAGCGACGACGATCGGGAAGGGCAAGACGGCGAGCCCGGCCATCGTCGCCGAATAGCCGCCCGCCTCGATCAGGGTGTAGGGCAGGAGCAGCATCAGCCCGCCGAGCGCGCCGTAGAGCAGGAAGGTGAACAGCGTGAGGCCGACGAAGGCGCGCGAACCGAACAGGCCGAGCGGCACCATCGCCTCGGCGCCGCGCCGCCATTCGATCCACAGGAAGGCGGCGAGCAGGGCGGCGCCCGCCGCCAGCGTCGCCGCCGTCCCGCCCGCGATTTGCTGGCTCGCCGACCAGGCGGTGAGGCCGAAGGTCAGCGCCCCGAGGCCGAGCGTCGCCAAGGCGGCCCCGGCCCAGTCGGGCGGCGGGCGCTTCTCGTTGGCGCTCTCGGGCACGCAGCGCCAGCCGAGCGCGATGGCGCCGAGCGCGATCGGCACGTTGAGAACAAAGATGAAGCGCCAGCCGAGCCCGTCGACCAGCCAGCCGCCGAGCAGGGGGGCAATCGCTCCGGCGACCGCGCCGGCCGCGGCCCAGATGCCGACCGCGCGGCCGCGCTGCTCGCCCGAGAAGGACGCGCTGAGGATCGCCAGGCTGTTCGGCATCAGCATCGCCGCGCCAATCCCCTGCAGCGCCCGCGCGGCGAGGAAGAGGGCGAGGCTGGGCGAGGCGGCGCAGAGGATCGAGGCGGCGGTGAACAAGGCGATGCCCCACAGCATCATCCGCCGCCGCCCGTAGAGATCGCCCGCCGCACCGCCGACGAGGAGCAGGGCCGAGAGCGGCAAAGTGAAGGCGTTCATCACCCACTGCGCCTCGGCCGTCGCGGCGTGGAAGCTGCCCCGGATCGCCGGCAGAGCGACGTTGAGCACCGAGCCGTCGATGAAGGCGAGGCTCGAGGCAAGGATGCAGGTGGCGAGGACGAGTTGGGGGTAGCGCGCCTTGCCGCCGGCCGTGGCGGCCCCCGTGTGGCCATCGCAGGTGCCGGGGAGGGAGAGGCTCAGGCCGGCTCTCCCGGCGGCGGCGTCCAACCGCGCGGATTCGGGCCATAGCGGTTAGTGTCGAGGTCGTCGGGCCAGAGCATAAGCGTGTAGTAGCCGAGCACACACAGGATGACTGGCACCATTGCCCACCATGGCAAATGCGACTGGACGTGCAGGGTGAACGGGCGTGGCGGGTAGAAGATGAGTTCCCAAATTACGGCCAGGACGAGCGGCGAGCCGACGAGGAGCCACCAAGCGCTCCGGCCCCAGTCATGGAGGCGCCGGACCGACAAGGCCAGGTTCGGTAGGAGGAAGATTGCGGCCAGCGCGCCCTCCAGCCAAGGCCTGGCGCCGTTCATTCCCAGCCAGCTCGCAAGAAACATCATGGCGGAGGACAAGAGGCTCGTCAGCATAATGAAGCCGATCACCTCGGTGCGCGTGGAACGACCCTGAAATTCCGCATAGCGCTTCAGCGGAAGCATCGACGCCGAGATGAAATCCATCGTCCTACAGAACCTCGAACAGCCCCGCCGCGCCCATGCCGCCGCCGACGCACATCGTGACCATCACATATTTGGCGCCGCGCCTTTTGCCCTCGATCAGCGCGTGGCCGGCCATCCGCGCGCCGGACATGCCGTAGGGGTGGCCGATCGAGATGGCGCCGCCGTTGACGTTCATCTTGTCGTTCGGGATGCCGAGCACGTCCTGGACGTAGAGCACCTGGACGGCGAAGGCCTCGTTCAGCTCCCACAGGTCGATGTCCGAGACCTTGAGGCCGAACCGGTCGAGCAATTTGGGCACGGCAAAGACCGGGCCGATGCCCATCTCGTCGGGCTCGGTGCCGGCGGCGGCCATGCCGATATAGCGGCCGAGCGGGGTCAGGCCGCGCGCGGCGGCGACGCTCGCCTCCATGATCACCGAGGCCGAGGCGCCGTCGGAGAGCTGCGAGGCGTTGCCGGCGGTGATGACGGCGTCCGGGCCCATTACCGGCTGGAGGCTCTGCAGGCCCTCGATCGTGGTGTCGGCGCGGTTGCCCTCGTCCTTGCCGATGGTCACCTCGCGCTTCGAGACCTCGCCGGTCTCCTTGTCCTTGACCTGCATGGTGGCGGTGACGGGGACGATTTCGTCGTCGAACTTGCCGGCGGCCTGGGCGGCGGCGGTGCGCTGCTGCGACTGGAGCGCATATTCGTCCTGGCGATCGCGTCCGATGCCGTAGCGCTTCGCCACCACCTCGGCGGTGCCGATCATCGGCATGTAGACGTCCTTGTGCATGGCGATGAGCTCGGGATCGCCGCCGAGCCGCATCTCGGCGGTCTGCACCATCGAGATCGATTCGACACCGCCGGCGACGCAGACGTCCATCCGGTCGACGATCACCTGCTTGGCCGCCGTCGCGATCGCCATCAGCCCCGAGGCGCACTGGCGGTCGATCGACATGCCGGGGACGGTGACCGGGAGCCCGGCGCGCAGCGCCGCGGTGCGCCCGATCGTCGCCTGCACGCCCTGCTGCAGCGCGGCGCCGATGATCACGTCGTCAATGTCGCCGGGGTCGATCCCGGCGCGCTCGACCGCGGCGCGGATGGCGTGAGCGGCGAGAGTCGGGGAGGGCGTGGCGTTGAACGCGCCGCGATAGGCCTTGCCGATCGGCGTGCGGGCGGTGGAGACGATGACGGCTTCGCGGCTGGACATGGGTGCGCTCCTAGGCAGCACCCCTCCCTGCAAGGGAGGGGTTGGGGGTGGGTGGCGAGCATAGCGAGCCTTCCTGGGGGCAGGAGTTTCGGCCGCCTTCGGCGGAACCCACCCCTAGCCCCTCCCTTGCAGGGAGGGGGATCATATCTGGCGCGCTCATCCTCATAGGAAGATCAACCCGATCCAGTCGGCGATCAAGGCGGGTTTGTCCTCGCCTTCGATCTCGACCGTGACATTGTTGACGAACTGGTACTGGCCGGGGCGCTTTTCCTCGAACGACGCGAGGGTGAAGCGGCCGCGGATGCGCTTGCCGGAGCGGACCGGGTTGAGGAAGCGGACCTTCTCGAAGCCGTAATTGACGCCGATCTTGATGCCGTCGGGCCGCAGCATGGCATCGGCGGCCATGCGGCTGAGCAGCGACAAGGTGAGGAAGCCGTGGGCGATCGTGCCGCCGAACGGTGTTTTGGCCGCGGCTTCGGCGTCGATATGGATGAACTGGTGATCCTCGGTCACGTCGGCGAAAGCGTCGATCCGCGCCTGATCGACCAGGATCCAATCGGAGACGCCGACTTCGGTGCCGATGCGGGTTTTGATCTCTTCGATGCTGGCGATGGGCATGGAGGCGGTCTAGAGGCACCGCGACACGAGACTCAAGCCCTGTGAGGAAAGCCCATGGCGGACGCTACGGCAACCGCGCGAAAGCACATCCATCG
>DASQJU010000027.1:0-12426 GCA_035630915.1 Allosphingosinicella sp. | reverse complement strand
CGAATTCGGGAATCAGCTCGGCCAGCGCCGCCAAATGCTGATTGCTGCTGGTGCCATGCGGAAGGTGCGGCGGATGGATCTCGATCACCAGCAGGGTGATGGCGATCGCGAACACCGCATCGGAAAAGAAGATCAGCCGCTCGAGCGTGTGATCGGTTTTTCCCGCCGCCATCGCCGCCCTCCCCTGTCGTCACGCGAGCCTATCGGCCGGGCGGCTCGATCACAATCTCGCTGTTCAGCGAATTGGCGATGAAGCAGCGCTCGTGCGCCTCGTGGTGCAGCTGGTCCAGCGTCGCTGCGTCGGGCGCGGCGCCCGCGAAAGCGACGTCGGGGCGCAGCGTTATCCGCACGATCGCCATCCTGCCGGGGGCGATCCGCCCCATCTCGCCTTCAGCCGCGTCGCGATAGGAGGCGATGTCGAACCCCGCATTTTGCGCCAGCGAGAGGAACCAGAGCATGTGGCAGGAGGCGACGGCGGCGACCAGGCATTCCTCCGGGTCGACCCCCGCGGGGTCCGACATCGGCATGGGAACGACGTCGGGCGAGGCGGAGCCGGGGACCACCGCCCCGCCGTCGAACCTGAGCTCGTGCCGGCGGCTGTAGCGGCCGCTGGCGAATTCGCCGTCCGATCGCCAGCTGACCTCGGCGACGTGGCGGCTCATGGCGCTAGCCTTGCGGGAAGAGAGGCGCGTTCGCCTCGACCTTGGCCGGCGAGAAACTGACCGGAGTGACGGTGAGCGTCCCCTCGTCGGACGGGGCCAGAACTGCGCGGCGGGCGAGCCGACCCTCGATGCCGGCGCCGGCATCGATGCTGACCGTCTCGTAGGCGATGTCTCCCATGATCCGAGCGCTCGCCTCGACCACCACGCTGCGCGCGGAGACGGTGCCCTCGACAGTGCCGGCCAGGCGCGCCTCGTCGGCGATGATGTTCCCGGCGATGATGCCCGAGGCGCCTTGGCACAGGCTCGCGCAGCGAACGTTACCGTCGATCCGCCCGTCGACATGGAGCTGGGCGTCGGTCGCGAGATCGCCGCTGATGATCACCTCGGGCCCGATGATCGACAGCCGCGGGCCGCCCTTGGTGGGCTTGGCCGGCGCGCCCGCGGGCGTTTGAGTCTTGGCGAACATGAAGGTCTCTCCTCCCCCTTCGCGCGAGACCGCGCGTCCCCTATCCGGCGCTGCTCTACTGCTTCGGACCGCCGCCGTTACGACATGCCCCAAAAGCGCCGGCGCCGCCACCCCACGGCTCCCAAAAACAGTAATGGGGGCCGGCATCGCTGCCGGCCCCCACTGTCCCTGCGCCGGATCCTTGCCTGGGAGGCGAGGCGTCCCGCGCGGGGCGGTTTCGAGTCGGCGGCGCTTTGAACCGGGGGTTCTCAGCGCCGCTCTCTCCGGGGTCCGTCGGCGGCCGAAGCCGCTTTCCGGTTTCCCCGCGGGCTCCCCGTCAGGGCCGAAGCCCTGGCGGTTCGCCGCTCGGCGGATCAGGAACTTTCATCCCCGTTCCCACCCATTCGGCATGTTGGCCGAAGCCCGCATCCCGGAACGGTCGGGATCCTCGGCCGAAGCCTCGGTTCCGCCTGACGGTCCATGGACCGAAGTCCTGGGTCCGCCGGTTCGCAGCTCCCGGGCCGAAGCCCGGTCCTGCCCGAAGATCCGGAGCCGAAGCCCCTTCTCCCCGGTGGCGATGCGCTGACCGAAGTCCCGCTTTCCGCCGGGCGGATCCTGAACCCGAAAGTCCGGTGTTCCGCCTGTTCGATCCCCACGTGCCCGAAGGCCGCCTGAAATCTGTGGGCGCTTTTCGAAGCCTGCCGCTTTCGCATCCGCTAAAGGGCAAGCCCGCAGCTTCCGCCTGGCGGCGGCTTCGTCAGCCGCCCCGCCGCCGCTTCACCTGCCTCGCCGCCCCGAAGGACAGTAGCCGGCTACGCTTTGGCTGTGGCTGGGAAGGCGCTCCCCCGTTGCCGGGAAATCGTCTCGGCCACGAACGAAAGCTGTCATGGAATCCGATTCGCACCAAGCGGATTCCGGCACTTTTCGGCTGTGGATAACGAGGATAATGGGGGTAAGTACCTAGCTCCCGACCAGCCCCGGCGGGCCCGACTCGGTGGCTTGCTCCTTGCGCGCGGCCCGCATAAAGGGAGCGCCAATCAACGCTCCTTGAAAGGTCTTCTCGGCATGGACGGTCGGTTCAACACGATTGCGGGTTGGGTGCTTGGCGCGGGCATCGTCCTGCTCGGATCGACCCTCGTCGTCGGCGAAATGTACAAGACCGAGCGGCCCGAGAAGATGGGTTATCCGATCGCCGGCGTCGTCGAGGAAGGCGAGGGGGGCGAAGCCGCGGTGGAGCTGCCGATCGCCCATTATCTGCAGACCGCCGATGCGGCGCGCGGCGAGGCCGTGTTCCGCAAGTGCGCCGCCTGCCACAATGCCGACAATGGCGGCGCCAACGGGCTCGGCCCGAATTTGTGGGGCACGATCGGCAACACCATCGCCCACCGCGCCGACTTCGCCTATTCGGACCCGCTCAAGAATCACGGCGGGCGCTGGGACTGGGACACGATGAGCGCCTGGCTGCATAGCCCGCGCACCTTCGCCAGCGGGACCAAGATGACGTTCGCCGGCCTGTCGGACCCGCAGGAGCGCGCCGACGTGATGCTGTTCCTCAACCAGCATGGCGGCACGCTGACCATCCCGCCGCCCCCGGCCGAGGCCGCACCCGCCGAGGGTAATGCGACTGAGGGTAATGCCACGCAGGGCAACGCCACCGCCGCCGAGCCGACCGCCCGCACCGAAGCCTCGGTCGGCGGCCCCGGCGCGCCCGACGTCAGCGGCCGCGCGGGTCAGGAAACTAACCAGCACTAATTGCGAGTTGGCGCCTCAGGCGCAGCCCGGATCGGACTCGGAGCCGGCATAATGCCGGCAGACGTAGGCCCACGCCTCTTCGGCGGTCTCGCAGAAGGTGAACAATTTGAGGTCGTCGGGGGAGATCACGCCCTCCTCGGCCAGCGCCTCGAAATTGATCACGCGCTCCCAGAATTCCCGACCGAAGAAGACGATCGGGATCGGCTTGACCTTGCCGGTCTGGATCAGGGTCAGCAGCTCGAACGCCTCGTCGAACGTGCCGAAGCCGCCGGGGAACACTGCCACCGCGCGCGCGCGCAAGAGGAAGTGCATCTTCCGCAGCGCGAAATAGTGGAACTGGAAGCTCAGCGTCGGTGTGACATAGGGGTTGGGCAACTGTTCATGCGGCAGCACGATGTTGAGCCCGATCGATTCCTCGCCCTCGTCGAGCGCGCCGAGATTCGCGGCTTCCATGATCGATGGGCCGCCACCCGAGCAGACGACGAAATGGCGCTGGCCCTCGGCATCGCGCTCGACCCTGCTGACCAGCCGGGCGAGCTTGCGCGACTCGTCATAGTATTTGGACTTTTCCTTGAGGCGCTCGGCGATCAGGCGCTGGCCGTCGGTCGCCGCCGCGGCGATCAGCGCCTCGGCCTTGGCCGGCTCGGGGATTCGCGCCGAGCCGTAGAAGACGAAAGTCGAGGCGATCTTCGCCTCGTCGAGCAGCAGTTCGGGCTTCAGCAGCTCGAGCTGGAAGCGCACGGGCCGCAGATCCTCGCGCAGCAGGAAATCCATGTCCTGGAAGGCGAGGCGATAGGCGGGGTCGAGCGTCTGTGCGCTCTCGGTAACCTGGGCTGCGGTCTCGGCTTCTTCGCGAGCGGGCTGGAAGACGCGGTTCGGGGGGACGGGGTCTGTCATCGGCGAGCTTTTAGGGTCCGCACTCGGTGCCCGCAATGGTCGTGATCGCCCGGAGAAGGCCGCCGGCAAGGAGGGCGGTGCCGGCCGGGCTGGTTGCCCGGACAAGCCGTCCGACGCCGCCGGCGGCCTTCTCCGGGCGACCGCGAAGCGGCGGGCAGCTTTTGGGCCAGGGCCACGTCGCAGCGTCGGTCACGATGCATCCAGCATCGCTCCCTCCTTGCTCCTTGCCCTGACCCGAAATCCGCTCCGTCACGGCCGTTGCGGGCACCGAGTGCGGACCCTCAGCAGGCGCGCGGCTAGCGGCAATAAGGACCGCGGCCCATGTCGAAATGAAGGTGGTTGTAGTGGAAGGCGTCGGAATCGGGTGAAAGGCCGATGTTGAAGCGCCGGCAGCCCGCCTGGTGGACGGCGCGTAGGAACCGCCGAACCCGCTCGTCGTCGCCGTTCCAGCCCTGCTCGATCGTGATCCGCCGGCCGTCGTCGAGCACGAAGCCCGACACGTCGACCGCATTGGCGAAGGCATGTTCGGAAAGCCGCGCGCCGGGCTGGCTGTTGACGCTGCGGCAGGCATAGGTGCCGAACGTCTCGATCCGGACGACCCGCGCGCGCAGCCACTGGTCGGCCGCGGTCTGCACCGCCTCGCGGCTCCAGCGGGCGAACTGGCCCGCGAGCGGACAGGTCATCGCGCGCAGATTGGTGACCGGGGTGCCGATCTCGAGGAGCTGGACCGCGCCGAGCGCCGAGCAGCCTCCCGAGAAGCGCTGATCGGGAAGCGCGCGGAAATCGACCCGTTCGCGCGCGAGGTCGATATGGCATTGCAAAGTTTCGGGCGCGCTGCGGTCGGGCCGCTCCGGAACGCTTGCGCGGGACGGCTCGTGGCGCGCCCCACCCCGCGGAACGCAGCTCGTCAGGGCCATCGCCAGAAGAAAAATCGCCCCCTTTTTCATAGCGCCGAGGCTGACAGATCAGCGGCTTAGCGGTCAAGCGCGACGAACCGCGGGTTGCGTGGCTTGCCGCCACCACAATCCGCCCCTAAGCCCGTCGACGGGCCACGCCGCCCCAACGCGGTGCGGGCTCTCTGTGAGGAGAGTCGTAAATGAGTGTTATCAAACCGGACGCGCTCCCTGCGCGTCCCTATTTCTCTTCCGGTCCCTGCGCCAAGCCGCCGGGCTGGGCTCCCCAAAAGCTCGCGACCGACGTGCTCGGCCGTTCGCACCGCTCGCAGCTCGGCAAGGCGCGGCTGCAGCATGCGATCGATCTGATGCGCGAGTTGCTGCGGCTGCCCGACACGCACCGGATCGGCATCGTCCCCGGCTCCGATACCGGGGCGTTCGAGATGGCGATGTGGACCATGCTCGGGGCACGCCCCGTCACCTGCCTCGCCTGGGAAAGCTTCGGCGAGGGCTGGGTCACCGACGCGGTCAAGCAGCTGAAGCTCGAGCCGAACGTGATCCGCGCCGATTACGGCGATCTGCCCGATCTAGCGCGGGTCGATTGGTCGCACGATGTCCTCTTCACCTGGAACGGCACGACCTCGGGCGTACGCGTGCCGGACGGCGATTGGATCGCCGAGGATCGCGCGGGCCTGAGCTTCGCCGACGCGACTTCGGCAGTGTTCGCTTACGAGCTGCCGTGGGATCGGATCGATGTCGCGACCTTCTCCTGGCAGAAGGTGCTCGGCGGCGAGGGCGGGCATGGCGTGCTGATCCTCGGCCCCCGTGCGGTCGAGCGGCTGGAGACGCACACGCCCCCCTGGCCGCTCCCCAAGATCTTCAGGCTGATGGCCAAAGGCGCGCTCAACGAAGGCGTGTTCAAGGGCGAGACGATCAACACGCCGTCGATGCTCGCCATCGAGGATGCGATCTGGGCGATGGAATGGGCAAGGACCGAGGGCGGCGCCGAAGGGCTGCTGGCGCGGACTGAGGCCAATGCCACGGCGCTGGGCGCGATCGTCGACGCGCGGCCCTGGCTGGGGCACCTCGCCACCGATCCGGCGACGCGCTCGAAGACCAGCGTCTGCCTCACCGTCGCCGGCGCCGACGAGGCGATGATCAAGAAGATGGCCGCTTTGCTCGAACGCGAGGGCGCCGCCTACGACATCGCCGGCTATCGCGACGCCCCGCCCGGCCTTCGAATCTGGTGCGGCGCGACGGTCGAGGCCGCCGACATCGAGGCGCTCGGCCACTGGCTCGATTGGGCCTTTCACGAAGCCAAGCAGAGCTAGGAAAAGACATGCCCAGAGTATTGATCTCGGACCAGATGGATCCGAAGGCCGCCGAAATCTTCCGCGCCAACGGCATCGAGGTCGACGAGAAGACCGGCCTGACGAAGGACGAGCTGAAGGCGATCATCGGCGATTATGACGGCCTCGCGGTGCGCTCGATGACCAAGGTCACCGCCGAAATCCTCGAGGCCGCGACCAACCTCAAGGTCGTCGGCCGGGCGGGGATCGGGGTCGACAATGTCGATATCCCGGCAGCGACCGCGCGCGGCGTTGTGGTGATGAACACGCCGTTCGGCAATTCGATCACCACCGCCGAACATGCCGTCGCCCTGATGTTCGCGCTCGCCCGCGAGCTGCCCGCGGCGGACAGCTCGACCCAGTCCGGCAAGTGGGAGAAGAACCGCTTCATGGGGGTCGAGCTGACCTCGAAGACGCTCGGCCTGATCGGCTGCGGCAATATCGGCTCGATCGTCGCCGACCGCGCGCTCGGCCTCAGGATGAAGGTGATCGCCTACGATCCCTTCCTCACGCCCGAGCGCGCCGTCGAGCTCGGCGTCGAGAAGGTCGCGCTCGATGCGCTGCTCGCCCGCGCCGACTTCATCACGCTTCACACCCCGCTGACCGACCAGACGCGCAACATCCTCTCAGCCGAGAATCTGGCGAAGACCAAGAAGGGCGTCAGGATCATCAACTGCGCGCGCGGCGGGCTGATCGACGAGGCGGCGCTCAAAGCCGCGCTTGACAGCGGCCATGTCGCGGGGGCGGCGCTGGACGTGTTCGTCGAGGAGCCGGCCAGGGACAACCCGCTGTTCGGCGCTCCGGGGCTGGTGGCGACGCCGCACCTCGGCGCCTCGACCACCGAGGCGCAGGTCAACGTCGCCATCCAGGTCGCCGAGCAGATGTCGGATTTCCTGATCCGCGGCGGAGTCACCAACGCGCTCAACATGCCGTCGCTCACGGCTGAGGAGGCGCCACGCCTGCGCCCCTATATGGAGCTGGCCGAAAAACTCGGTTCGCTGATCGGCCAGATCGAGGGGACACGGATCAGCGGCGTCTCGGTCGAGGTCGAGGGCGCCGCCGCCCAGCTCAACCAGAAGCCGATCACCGGCGCCGTCCTGGCGGGCCTGATGAGGGTCTATTCCGACACGGTGAACATGGTGAACGCGCCCTATCTGGCGAAGGAGCGCGGGCTCGACCTGCGCGAGATCCGCCACGACCGCGAGGGCGATTATCACACTCTGGTGCGGGTCACGGTCGACACGCCTGCCGGCGCGCGCTCGGTCGCCGGCACCCTGTTCGGCAATTCGGCGCCCCGCCTCGTCGACATGTTCGGCATCGCGATCGAGGCTGAGCTTGCTGGCGAGATGATCTACATCGTCAACGCCGACGCGCCGGGCTTCATCGGCCGGCTCGGCACCGCGCTGGGCGAGCAAGGCGTCAATATCGGCACCTTCCACCTCGGCCGGCGCGAGGCCGGGGGCGAGGCGGTGGCCCTGGTGTCGGTCGACGGCCATATCGCGCCCGCGGTCGTCGAACGGCTCGCGGCCATCTCCGGCGTCAAGCGGGTGAAGCCGCTGCGCTTCTGAATTGGGAACGCCGGGCGGCTTGGTGTATTGGATGGGCATGCGCCTGTTGCTGCCCCTCGCTGCCCTGCTCCTCGCCGCCGTTCCGGCGGGTGCGCAGCGCGAGCCGGAATGGCGCGACGCGCGTGAATATGATGTGCTGCTGCGCGCCTGGGCCTACGAGCCGCGGCTGATCCAGCTTCCCGCCGGCCAGCCGGTCCGCCTGCACTTCGTCAACAACAGCCGCGCGACCATGGCCTTCACCGCGCCACGCTTCTTCCGCGCTGCGCGCGTGCGCGAGCGCGATCGCGACGTCGCCACCCGGGGCGGCTTCCGGCTGGCGCCGGGCGAGCGTCGCTCGGTTCTGCTCGTCCCGGCCGCCGGGCGCTACGATGCGCTCAGCTCCAACCTCGTCCACCGCGCGCTTGGCATGCGCGCCGAGATCCGAGTCGAGTAGCCCCTCTTGAAATGCGCCTAGTGTATTATTAGTTTAATACACGAGGAGGCTCACCGATGACACAAAGCCTGAAAATTCCGAAGCAGATCGCCGGCGTGAAGCTGCCCAAGAAGGTGCGCAAGCGGGCCAAGAAGGCGATCAAGATGGGCGCGAGCCCGGTCGTGCGCGAAATCGCGGCGGCCGCGATCGGCGCCGCCGCCGGCAAGGCCGCCGGCAACAGATCCGGCGCAAGCGGGCGCAGCCACGCCGGCCACGCCCGGGCCCGCATTCACTTCGAGGGCAGCGAGATCGGCGAGGCCTTCCGCACCGCCGCCGTCGCCGGTCTCCAGCGCTTCCTGGAAGGCTTCGAGAAAGGCCTGCGGGATTTGAAGGACCGGGAAGAGGCCGTGAAGAAGCCTAGCCGGAGGACGGCGAAACCCTGAGGCCGCGCTCGCGGACCCTCGGCCCACCGCGCAGCTGTCCGCGGATCGCGCCGTTCGGATGATCGGCGTCGTGGACGTTGAGGTAGAAGCCGTGGGCGCGATAGGCGATTTCCCGCGCAAGCTCGGGATCGACGGTGGCGCAGCCCTGGCTGCGGCCGGTCGCATCGGGCGTCGTCAGCGGCACCGCAACCGGGCCCGCCGACCCGGCATCGCCGCGGTGGATGTGCGCCGCGGTGGCCGGCCCGATTGCACGGGCAAAAACGTTCCAGCACACTTGGCCATTGCCGGGGTTGACGCGCACCTCAGCGGTTCCGTTGCCGTCCGGATCGCCAGGACCGGGCGCTTCCTGGATCCCTGTCAGCGAAACCTGGAGCACAGCTCTCTGGTTCTGCGGCTGCGTGGCGCAGCTTGCGGCGAGCAGGGCCGTTCCGGCGAGCATTAAAACCCTCATCCCAATCCCCTTGGTCATCCGCCAGCACTCCAGCGCGTCAGCAGCGTGTTGGCAATCGCAAAAGGCGGCGGCGCCCCGAAACGGGAGTTGGGATCGCCCGCGAGCGCGGCCACGACCTCTGCCCGCGTCGCCCAAAACGCCTCTTCCAGTTCGGCCGTGTCGAGCCTGATCGCATCGGATTGCGCAGCGGCGATGCAGGCGATCATCAGCGACCCGGGGAATGGCCAGGGCTGGCTCGCGACGTAGCGCACGTCGCTGACCGGCACGCCGGCTTCCTCCATCAGCTCGCGCGCCACGGCCTCCTCGATCGATTCGCCGGGTTCGACGAAGCCGGCGAGCGCCGAAAAGCGTCCGGCCGGATATTGATGCTGACGGGCGAGCAGCACGCGGCCCTCATGCTCGGCGAGCATGATCACCACCGGATCGACCCGCGGGAAATGCTCGGCGCCGCAGCCGCCGCACTTGCGGCCCCAGCCCGCGCGGTAATGAACCGTCTCGCTGCCGCAAATGCCGCAGAAACGGTGCCGGCCGTGCCATTCGTTCAAGGACCGCGCCGCGCCCCAGATGGCGGCGTCCTTCGCACTCATCATCGCGAGCAGGCGAAAGACGCCCCAAGCGCGCTGCCCCATCGGCGCCTCGCGCACCAGCGGGGCGAACAAGGGCGCGCCCTTGTCGAGACCGAGGAACAGCAATTCCCCTTCCTCGAGCGGTCCCCAGGCGAGCCGCCCCTCGTCGTCGAGCACCGGATCGAGCGCGGCCAGGCGGAGCAGCCGCGCGTCGCCATCCGCCATCAACTGCGCCATCCGCTCCGCATCCAGCCGCAGATGATCGGCGCGATCCAGCCCGGCGCCGGTGAAGCCCGGCTCGCTCATGCCGCCTCGCGCCAGGCGACGCCGCGCCGGGCGAGCTTGGCGAACAGGGTCGGCAGCCCCGCCTCGTCGATCCGCTCGACCGGCCACCATAGACCGTCGTAACGGTCTATGCCTTCGCCGCCGTCGCCGCGCGCGCATTTGAGGCGCATGGTCAGCGCGAAATGGGTGAAGACATGGTCGACCGCGCCGCCGTCGCGCCATGGGCCATCCGCCGGTGCGTCGGTCGGCAGAGCGAGCATCCCGCCGAGCAGACCCTTGGCGGGCCTGCGCACCAGCAGCACCTCCCCGTCGCGTTCGAGCCAGTAAGCGGTCCCCTCCTTCTTCGGTCGCGCCGCTTTGGGCGCCTTCAGCGGATAGCGCGCGGGATCGCCCTCGGCGAAAGCCGCGCACCAGGCCCGCACTGGGCAGCGGCCGCAATCGGGCTTGCGCGTGGTGCAGATGCCCGAGCCCAAATCCATCATCGCCTGCGCGAAATCGCCGGCGCCCTCATCGGGTGTCATCGCATCGGCTAGGGCGCGGATTTCGGAACGGGCCGCGGGGAGCGGTGTCTTCACCGCATGGAGCCGCGAAACGACCCGCTCGACATTGCCGTCGACCGCGACCGCGCGCTTGCCGAAGGCGATCGCGGCGATCGCGGCCGCGGTATAGGCGCCGATCCCGGGAAGCTTGCGCAGGGCCGCTTCGTCGTCGGGAAAGCGCCCGCCATGCTCGCTGGCCACGATACGCGCGCAGGCCAGCAGGTTGCGTGCCCGCGCATAATAGCCAAGCCCCGCCCATGCGGCCATGACCTCCCCGTCCTCCGCCGCCGCGAGCGCCGCCACCGTCGGCCAGCGGCTGGTGAAGGCTTCGAAATAGGGCTTCACCGCGGCGACCGTCGTCTGCTGCAGCATCACCTCCGACAGCCAGACGCGATAGGGGTCGGGCGCCGCGCCGTCCTCGGCGCGCCACGGAAGGCGCCGCTTATCCACAGCATACCAACACAAAAGAGCGCGCGAGGCATTGGCGGGCATGGGCGGCCTATGCCATGCTCCCGCCCAAGGTGGAAAGCGGCGTGACCAAAGCGGGTGGGACGAGGAAGAAGGCGGCGGCCCCGTCGCCGCGCTCGAAGCGCGTCCGGCCGGTGTCGGACCTGCTCGGGCAGGCCGGGGGCGCGGCGTTCCGCAAGTTCGGCTTCGTCCAGTCATCGATCGTCAGCCGCTGGCGGGAAATCGTCGGTCCCCGCTACGGCGCGGTGTCCTCGCCGGAATCGATCCGCTTCCCGCCCGGCCGCAAGAGCGGCGGCACTTTGACCCTGGTCGTCGAGGGCGCGCATGCCCCGATGATGCAGCATGTCGCTCCGGCGATCGTCGAGCGCGTCAACAATTTCTTCGGCTATCCGGCGGTCGAGCGCATCGCGTTCCGGCAAGGAATCGTTCAGGCAGCACGCGCGAAACCGCGCCCCGCGCCGCCGTCGCTGCGCCCGATACCCGCCGATCTCGGCGATTCGCTGCGCGAAGTGGCCGATCCGGAGCTTCGCGCCTGCCTCGAATCGCTTGCGCGCGGGCTCGCCGACGGCGATGCAGCGCCGGTGGTCACGACGATCCCGGTTGTCGGCAAGATTGGTGGAGGCAAGAAGCTATGAAATCAGCATTTTCTTTGGGCGCGGCGGCGCTCGCGCTGGCCCTGGCCGGTTGCGGCGGCGGCGATTCCGGAAGCGCCAACCTCTCGTCAGCGGCCGGCAATAATGCGCCGCTGCAGCAGATCGCCGCGCCGAACAATGGCGACTGGACCGAGACGGTGACGATGACCGAGCGCGGTGGCTTCCTGATGGGCAATCCCAACGCGCCCGTGAAATTGCTCGAATATGCCTCGATCACCTGCCCGCACTGCGCCGAGTTCAGTGAGCAGGGCGGCGCCGCGCTGCGCGACCGTTACGTCCGCTCCGGCCAGGTCAGCTGGGAATATCGGCCCTATATGATCTTCCCGACCGATCCGGGCATCTTCATGCTTCTGCGCTGCCTCGGCCCTCAGGCCTTCTTCCGCGTCTCCGAGCAGCTCTACGCCGACCAGCGCAACTGGATGACCCGACTGCAGAGCGTCCCCGAGGGCGAGCTTCAGGCGCTCCAGTCGCAACCGCCCGCGCAGCAGGCGGCCGCGCTGATCCGCGCCGCCGGGCTCGACCAGTTCTTCCGCCAGCGCGGCATGCCCGAAGCGCGGATGAACACCTGCCTGGCCGACCAGGCCAATCTCGACCAGCTCGGCGAAATTACGCGGCGGGCGACCCAGGAAGACAGTGTGAACGGTACGCCGAGCTTCTTCATCAACGGCGAGAAGAAGGAAGCCGGGACATGGGCCCAGCTCGAACCGATGCTCCGCACCGCGGTGGGGGGCTGAGCCATGAAGTTTCGCGCTGTCATCGCCGCCCTCGCAGCAACCGCTGCCATCGCCCTCCCCGCCGCCACGTCCGCCCAGGACCGGATCGGCCCGGGCTTCACCAACAACCGCCCCGACGGGCCTTCGCGCCGCGACTGGCTGCTGACCGCCGCGCGCACGCCCGAAGGCGGCTTTCGCATCGGCAATCCCAACGCCGAGGTGAAGGTGGTCGAATACCTTTCGACCACCTGCCCGCACTGCGCGGAATTCGCCCACGAGGGCGGGCCGCGGCTGTTCCAGCAGCACGTCCGCAACGGTCATGTCAGCGTC
>DASQJU010000026.1:0-15354 GCA_035630915.1 Allosphingosinicella sp. | reverse complement strand
GGACTTTCTGGACCGAACGGGCAACCTGGTAGTGCTCGTCACCGACGACGCGCGGGTCGAGGATTCGGCTGGTGCTGTCCAGCGGATCGACCGCCGGGAAGATGGCCATTTCCGCGATCGAGCGCGACAGCACCGTCGTGGCGTCCAAGTGGGCGAAGGAGGTCGCCGGCGCCGGATCGGTAAGATCGTCGGCGGGCACGTAGATCGCCTGCACCGAGGTGATCGAACCCTTGTTGGTCGAGGTGATGCGTTCCTGCAGCGTGCCCATGTCGGTGGCGAGCGTCGGCTGATAGCCCACCGCCGAGGGAATGCGGCCGAGCAGCGCCGACACTTCCGAGCCCGCCTGGGTGAAGCGGAAGATGTTGTCGACGAAGAACAACACGTCCTGGCCTTCGACGTCGCGGAAATATTCGGCGATGGTCAGGCCAGACAGGGCGACGCGGGCGCGGGCGCCCGGCGGCTCGTTCATCTGGCCGAAGACCAACGCCACCTTGGAGCCTTCCGGCGTCGGATTGCCGTCGGCATCCTTGGCGATGACCCCGGCGTCGAGGAACTCGTGATAGAGATCGTTGCCCTCGCGGGTGCGCTCGCCGACGCCGGCGAACACCGAGGTGCCGCCATGGCCCTTGGCGATGTTGTTGATCAGCTCCTGGATGAGCACGGTCTTGCCGACGCCGGCGCCGCCGAACAGGCCGATCTTGCCACCCTTCGCGTAGGGCGCGAGCAAATCGATCACCTTGATGCCGGTGACGAGGATCGCGGTCTCGGTCGACTGGTCCGTGAAGAGCGGCGCGTCGGCGTGGATCGGCGCGGTGTCGGCATGGCCGATCGGGCCCTGCTCGTCGATCGGCTCGCCGATCACGTTCATGATCCGGCCGAGCGTCATCGGGCCGACCGGCATGCGGATCTGCGAGCCGGTGTCGGTCACCTCCTGGCCACGAGTCAGACCCTCGGTCGCGTCCATCGCGATCGTGCGGACCGTCGATTCGCCGAGGTGCTGCGCGACTTCGAGCACGAGGCGGTTGCCGCCGTTGGTGGTCTCGAGCGCGGACAGGATCGGCGGCAGATCGCCGTCGAACGTCACGTCGACGACGGCGCCGATCACCTGGCTGATGCGGCCGACATTGTTGGTGGTGGCGGTGGCCATGTTCTCTTCCTTGCCTTCTTAGGTCGTTAGAGCGCTTCGGCGCCCGAAATGATTTCGATAAGCTCTTTGGTGATCGCGGCCTGGCGAGTGCGGTTATATTCGATCGTCAGGCGGTTGATCATGTCGCCGGCGTTGCGCGTGGCGTTGTCCATCGCGGTCATCCGGCTGCCCTGCTCCGACGCTGCGTTCTCGAGAAGCGCGCGGAAGATCTGGACGGCGACGTTGCGCGGGAGGAGATCGGCGAGGATCTCCTCCTGGTCCGGCTCATATTCGACCGCGGCGAGCGTGGCCGGAGCGGCCCCCGCCTCGACCGGAGGCACCGGAATGATCTGCTGGCCGACCGGCTCCTGCACCAAAGCCGAGCGGAAGCGGGCGTAGAACAGGTGGACGACGTCGATGCCGTCGGTCAGGTAGCGGTCGACCACGTCCCGGGCGATCTCCTGCGCGTCGGCGAAGGCGACCTGCTTGATTGCGCTGGTGTCGTGCTGATGGATGATCTGCTTTGGGTAAAGACGGCCGATCACCGCTTTGCCCTTGCGGCCGACGAGGTAGAAATAGACCGACTTGCCTTCGGCCATCAGGCTTTCCGCCTTGCGCCGGGCGGCGCGGACGATGTTCGAGTTGAAGCCGCCGGCGAGGCCGCGGTCCGAGGTGCAGACGATCAGCAGATGCGCCTGGTCTTTGCCGGTGCCGGCGAGCAGCTTTGGGCTTTCCGGTCCGATCGTGACCTTGGAAACGACGCTGGTCACCACCGCCGCCATCCGTTCGGCATAGGGGCGCGCGGCCTCGGCGGCGAGCTGCGCCCGGCGCAGCTTGGCCGCGGCGACCATCTTCATCGCCTTGGTGATCTTCTGGGTCGACTTGACCGAGGAGATCCGCATCTTGAGCGCCTTGAGAGAGGCCATCGTTTCTTTCTCTTCCCGTCATTCCAGCGGAAGCTGGAATCTCCCTGTCTTCAAGAAGTGAGATCCCAGCTTGCGCCGGGATGACGCACCTAGAACCTAAGCAAACGTCTTCACGAAATCGCCGATGATCGACTTGAGCTTCCCGGCCGTGTCGTCGTCGAGCGCCTTGGTGTCGCGGATCGTGCCGAGCACGTCGGCATGATCGGCGCGCATGTGGGCGAGCAGGGCGCTCTCGAAGCGGGTGACCGCGTCGGTCGGCACCGTGTCGATGAAGCCGTTCACGCCGGCGAAGATCGAAACCACCTGCTCCTCGATCGGCATCGGGCTGTACTGCGGCTGCTTGAGCAGCTCGGTCAGCCGGGCGCCGCGGTTGAGCAGGCGCTGGGTCGAGGCGTCTAGGTCGGAGCCGAACTGGGCAAAGGCGGCCATCTCGCGATATTGCGCCAGCTCCAGCTTGATCGAGCCCGCGACCTTCTTCATCGCCTTTGTCTGCGCGGCCGAGCCGACGCGGCTGACCGAGAGGCCGACGTTGATCGCCGGGCGGATGCCCTGGAAGAACAATTCGGTCTCGAGGAAGATCTGGCCGTCGGTGATCGAGATCACGTTGGTCGGGATGTAGGCGGAGACGTCGCCGGCCTGGGTTTCGATGATCGGCAAAGCGGTCAGCGAGCCGTTGCCGTTGGCGTCGTTCATCTTGGCGGCGCGCTCGAGCAAACGAGAGTGGAGATAGAAGACGTCCCCCGGATAGGCCTCGCGGCCCGGCGGGCGGCGCAACAGCAGCGACATCTGGCGGTAGGCGACGGCCTGCTTGGAGAGATCGTCATAGACGATCACGGCGTGCATTCCGTTGTCGCGAAAATACTCGCCCATCGTGCAGCCGGTATAGGGCGCGAGAAACTGCAGCGGCGCGGGCTCGGACGCGGTCGCGGCGACGACGATGGAATATTCCATCGCGCCATTCTCCTCGAGCGCGCGGACGATCTGGGCGACCGTCGAGCGCTTCTGGCCGACGGCGACGTAGATGCAGTAGAGCTTCTGGCTCTCGTCGTCGCCCTTATTGGCCTCGCGCTGGTTGATGAAGGTGTCGATCGCGACGGCGGTCTTGCCGGTCTGGCGGTCGCCGATGATCAGCTCGCGCTGGCCGCGGCCGACGGGGACGAGCGCGTCGAGCGCCTTGAGGCCGGTCTGGACGGGCTCGTGGACAGACTTGCGCGGGATGATGCCAGGAGCCTTGACCTCGACGCGGCGGCGCTCGGCGGCGTCGATCGGGCCCTTGCCGTCGATCGGGTTGCCGAGACCGTCTACCACGCGGCCCAGGAGGCCCTTGCCGACCGGAACGTCGACGATCGTCTCGGTCCGCTTGACGGTCGAGCCCTCGCTGATCGTGGAGTCGGAGCCGAAGATGACGACGCCGACATTGTCGGCCTCGAGGTTCAGCGCCATGCCCTTGATGCCGCCTTCGAACTCGACCATCTCGCCCGCCTGGACGTTGTCGAGGCCGTGGATGCGGGCGATGCCGTCGCCGACGCTGAGCACGGTGCCGACTTCGCTGACTTGCGCGTCGGTGCCGAAGCTCGCGATCTGCTCCTTGATAACCTTGGAAATTTCTGCGGCGCGGATGTCCATTTTCAGCCTTTCATCGCCTGCGCGAGACTATTGAGTTTGGTGCGGATGGAGCCGTCGATCATGCGGCTGCCGATCTTGACGACGAGCCCGCCGAGGATGGCGGGATCGATCCTGAGATCGACCGCGATGTCGGTTCCCATCCGGGTGCGGAGATTCTTGCGGATCGCGTCCACCTGCTGGTCGTCGAGCGGGTGGGCGGAGGTGACTTCGGCGCTGATCTCGCCGCGGTGGCGCGCGGAGAGCGTGTTGAACGCCTGGATCACGGCGGAGAGCTTGGAGAGGCGGCGGTTCTTCGCCAGCACGCCGAGAAAATTGGTGGTGATCGGATCGAGCTTCATCGCGCCGGCGGTCGCGGCGACGGCCTTCATCGCCTCGTCGCGGCCGACCAGCGGGCTGGTCGTGAGCGCGCGGAAATCCTCGGATTCGGCGAGCGCCTGCTTCACCGCGGCAAGGCTCGCGCCCACCGCTTCGAGCTGCTTTTGCTCATTGGCGAGGGCGAACAAAGCGAGGGCGTAGCGCCCCGCCAAGCTTGCCTGAATGCCGCCGGAAATATCCACGCGCCTGGTAACTCCTGGATCGGATTTTCGCCCCGGCGACCGGTGAGCACGAGCGCGCTCCCGCCGGGTCGCGGGCGCCCTAGCAGGGGGTTTGCTGCGATGCAAGATGGAGGGGCGGGGGATTGGAGAAAGCGCCGTGACCGCGGTCACGTGTAAGGCGATTCACCTTGGCATAGATCTTATTCTCGGCGCGAATGGGAGGAGCGGTCGATGCAAATAGACACTGAAACCCAACAAAAAAAACTTCGGTGGCCAACTCTCGAAAAATCCCAACAGGCCGTGACATTCTCGCGCGATTTGATGATCGTGCTGGTCTTTCTTCTTCTGTTGGTCTTCCCGGCATTCGTCAACGACAGGCTGGTTGACGCAGGATTCGATGAGGGCAGTTTCGCCGGGCTCAGGTGGAAGAGTCGCGTAGAGCGGTCCAACGGCGAGCTCACCGAGGCCAAGGCCCAGATCAGTGCTCTTCGCAACCGGCTGAAAGTCACGCAGGACAGTTTGCTGGCTCTCCAGTCGCGCTCGCCTCAAATCGCCATCCCCGGCCTGGCGCAACTTCGATCCGAAAATGCGCGCATCGAGCAGACCTCGGGGGCATCACTTCGATCGATCCAGCAGACGATTTCCAACAACGAGCGTGTCGTGAGCCAAGGCACGGTTAGGGGTGACGACGACGCGCGCTGGGTCGTCATTTTCGGTGGTGACGCTAGTCCGGAGGCGGCAGCCGACGAAATCCAACGGGCACGAGAGCTAGGCATCCCGGAGCCCCGGATTCTGCGGCGGCAGAGCAGTTTCCGCAGCGTTGCGATCGTTCCCAGCCGAGAGGCTGCCATGTCTGTACTGCCCAATGCGCGCCGCGTGCGCCAAGATGCCTATGCGGTCAGGCTGGCAAGCTGGTGCCCGCGCCTCCGCGAAGGCGATCAATACGGGGCGTGCGACTAACTTTGGAAGCAAGGCGCGGGACGCGGATGTCCGCGAAAGGGGGCAAAGAGGCCATCGATACAAAGGAGATTCGTCGATGGCTTACAGGATCGAAGGATTGGCCCCCGAGCAATTCGCGCCGCTGTTCGGGATGAGCGACGAGGCGCTCGTGGCGCGCAATGCGCGTCGCGCCGTGGCGGACGGGCCGGGCTATCCGTGCCGGATCACGCTGGAGGAGGCCGAGCCCGGCGAAGAGCTGGTGCTGGTCCATCACGTGTCGAACGACACCGCGACGCCGTTCCGCGCGTCCCACGCCATCTATGTGCGCCGAGCGGACAAGGCCGGCTCCTATGCCGACGAAGTGCCGCCGATCTTCGCCACGCGCACGCTCGGCCTGCGCGGGTTCGACGGGGAGGGCATGTTGCGGGGCGCGCTGCTCGCCCTGCCCGGCGAGGCCGACGCGATGATCCGCGAACTGCTCGAGCGGCCGGAGGTCGCCGAAATCCACGCCCACAATGCCGCGCTCGGCTGCTTCCTGGCGCGGATCGAGAGGAATTGACCATGGCCAGCCTTGCAACCGACCATCAGGCGGGTAGACCGGTCGCCGTGAACGACCGCGTGACGATTAGCGACGACGAGGCGTGGGCCGCGTTCGAGCGGCGCGACCGGAGCTGGGACGGCCGAATCCTCGGCGGCGTCAAATCGACCGGCATCTATTGCCGCCCCTCTTGCCCGGCGCGGCGGCCGAAGCGGGAGAATGTCGAGTTCTTCCCCGACGGCGGCGCGGCGCGGGCTGCCGGCTATCGTGCCTGCCTGCGCTGCGAGCCCGACGACGTGAACCGCGAGGAGGTTGCGCTCAAGAAGGCGTTCGGCCTGCTCGCCGGAGCGGAGGAGGCGATCGCGCTGGAGGCGCTGGCAGAGGCGGTCGGCTATTCGCCGCATCATTTCCACCGGCTGTTCAAGCGCGCCACCGGCGTCACGCCGGCCGCCTATGCGCGCGGCCTCAGGGCCAAGCGGGCGGAGGCGGCGCTGGCCGAGAGCGGGCGGATCACCGACGCCATCTACGACGCCGGCTATTCGGGCCCGGCGCGCTTCTATGCCGACGCCAAGGGGAGGCTCGGCATGACGCCATCCGCGTGGCGCGACGGTGGGCGGGGCGAGACGATCCGCTGGGCAACCGCCGAGACCGACCTCGGCACGATGCTCGTCGCGGCGACCGCCAAGGGCATCTGCCGCCTGTCGTTCGATGAGGATGACGGCGCGCTGAAGCGGCGCTTCCCCAAGGCCGAGATCGCCCATGGCGGCGCGGAGATGGCCGATCTGGTCGCGCGCACGGTGGCGGCGGTGAACGCGCCCGAGAAGCCGCACGATCTCCCGCTCGACGTCCACGGCACCGCCTTCCAGGAGGCGGTCTGGCGCGAGCTGCAGCGGATTCCCGCCGGCGAGACGCGCACCTACGCCCAGATCGCGGCGGCGGTCGGCAAGCCGAAGGCGGTGCGGGCGGCGGGGACGGCGAACGGCGACAACAATGTCGCGGTCCTCATCCCCTGCCACCGCGTCATCCGCACCGACGGCACGCTCGGCGGCTACGCCTATGGGCTCGAGCGCAAGGCGAAGCTGCTCGAGCGCGAACGCCGCGCCGCGCTTTAGTTGCGCGGCGGCGCGCCGGCCGCGGCGGCGGCCGCCGGCTGGTCGGCGCCGGGCAGGCGGCCAGCTTTCTCCTCGAGCCGCGCCAGCATCTCGCGCGCGGTTTCGTGGCGGACCCGGCCGGCCTCGCGCTCGCGCTCCTCGCGCTCCTCGCGGCGCCGGCGCTCGTCCTCGGATTCGTTGCCGCGGTGCGGGGTCGCATAGGCGTCGGGGCGGATCACCGCGATCGCCTCGCGGACCATGTCGCGCTGCTCGAAGTCGGCCGCGACCTTGAAGCGCAGCTCGCCGTCGCTCGGCGCCAGCTCCATCGCCGAATAGAGCGCGTTCTGGGCGCCGTCGGGCGGGCGCACGCCCTGGGCGACGAAGCTGTCATAATAAGCTTCGAGCACCAGCGGATCGTTTTCGGCGACGCGGTTGGCGCGGATGAAGAGCTGGCGCGCGGCCGTCCACGACGCTTCGTCGGCCGAACGGGCGGCGCGCAGTTGGCCGATCTGGATCAGCCCCTTGGTGGTCAGCGCGCGCGGATTGTTCGGCTGGAGCGCCAGGAGCCGGTCTGCGGCGGCCAGAGCGGGGGCGTCGTTGCCGGCCAGCCGCTCGGCCTCCATCAGCAGGCCGATGGCGAAGGGATCGTCGGGGAAGCGCGCGGCGATGGTCCGCACCTCGGTCGCGAACTCCGCCGCCTCGCGCTGGGGATAGCCCTGGCTCAGCTTGATCTCGTGGGTGATCAGCGCCTGCTCGGCCGGGCGCAGCGCGCGGGTCGTGATCTCGCCGACGTCGATCGTCCGGAACGGAAGGCGCACCGAGGTGAAGCGGCTGGAACCGGCGAAGTCGTAGAGCTCGCTGTTGAAGCGGCCGATGTCCGGAAAGGCCTGCCGCGCCGCCTCCTCGTAGGTGGTGCCGCCGTTGATCAGGCTCAGATATTGCTCGAGCTGGCGGCGGCGCTCGGGATGCTCGAACGCGTAGCGCACCAGCAGCCAGCCCTCGGCGTAGAGCAGGAACACGTTGGTGCCGCCGACCTCCTGGTAATTGTGGGCGCGCAGCAGCCGCTCGATCGGCAGCCAGCCGAGCGAGCGGAAGGTCGAGAAACGGTGCTCGGCGGGCAAGCCGACCTCGATCACGTCGTTGTCGAGGATCCGGGTCGAGCCCCAGAATTCGGCGAAGCCTTCCGAATACCAGGTCGGATAGGTGGCCGGGAAATAGCGGTACATGAAATGGTGGGTATATTCGTGGAGCAGGATGCTCTCGGGATCGAGATCGCCGGCATGGGTGGCGCGCTGCGAGCGGGTGCCGACCAGCATCTGGGCGCGGGCGCCGGGCGAATAATAGCCGGCGACGCCGCTGCTGGCCGGCGCGCCCAGCATCTGCGCCACGCCGGCGCCGCTGGCCATCAGGAACACGCGCAGCTTGTTCGGCGCCGGCGGCGCCGTCACATGGTGATAGGCGCGCAGCACGTAGTTGAACCGCTCGAGCTTTGCCGCGAAGTCGCGCGCGTCCTGTTCGCTGCCCTCGCTGTAGACGATGAAATTGCGCGACGTCGCCTCGAACCATTCGGCTTGGGCGGCCGTCGAGAAGAATAGCCCGAAAGCGATCAAGAGATTGCGAATCATGGATTTTATCCTGCCAAGGCGGTGATTCATAAGGATTGCGGAACCATTTCGCAACTAGCCTCCGCCGGCGGGCGCCGCGCCAGCCGCGGCCGGCGAATGCTCGCAGGAATAGACGAGGCGCTCGTTCGGCAGATGCGGCAGGATCGCGCCGATGTCGCGCTGTTGATCGGCGAGGATCGTGCGCGCCTCGGGATCGGCGGTGCAGGCCTTGACGTCGACGTCGCGGCGCAGCGCGCGCACCCGCCCCATCGTCGGCGCGTCGAGCAGATAGCGGGTGACGACATATTCGCCGGTGCCCGGCGTGAACTGCAGTACCGAGACGGCCTGCTCGGCATTGGGGACGAGGATCCGCGTCCAGGTCTCGCCATTGCGGGCATATTGGGTGCGATCGTTCATGCAGCCGCTGGCATTCCATTCGAGCGGCACGTCGCTGGTGGGCGAGACGGTGACCCGGCTGCGCTCGGCGATGAGACGGCAGGTGTTGGTGCCGGCGAACCGGTCGGGCCCGGTCGCGGCGGCGGCGGCCGGGGCCTCGGGCGCGGCTTCGGCGGCGGCCAGGCTTGGCCGGGCGATGAAGGCGATGATCGCCAGCAGCAGCAGCCCGGCGCCGGCGCCGCCGAGGATCCTGGCCGGCTTCAACCGGTCCTTCATCAGCATGATCCCGGCGCCGCCGAAGGCGACGAGCGACAGCGCGAGGCACAAAATGGCGAGGGCGAGCCGAGTCTCGCGGCTTTCCTCGATCTCGGCGAGAGTACGTTCGCGCGTGTCGCGGGCCTTGAGCGCCGCAGCGGCGGCCGCGGCCTCGCGGGCGCGCGCTTCGGCGTCGCCGCGCTCGGCGTCCTGCCGAAGCCGGTCGGCCATCGAAATGCACTCGGTGGTCACCGCCTGGAACGGCTGGTGCGCCTCGCGCAGGAAGGCGGTCAGCTCGCGGTTGGCAACGGCGAAGGCGAACGGCGAATCGCCGCTCTCGTTGCGGGTGATCAGCGTGTTGACGCCGATCACGCGGCCGCACTGGTCGAGCAGGGGTCCGCCCGAATGGCCGCGCGCGATGTTGGCGGTGTGGAGCAGGGTGGTGATGCCGTTGATCGGGCGGACGTTGGAAAAGATGCCGACCGAGCGGGTCGGTGGCAGCGGCTGGATATAATCGTCGGCCGAGCGCGCGGTGGCGAGATCGACATTGCCGGGATAGCCGAGCGCCGCGACCGGCGCGCCGTCCTCAAGCGGGCCGGTGTAGAGCGGGACGGTCGGGAGGGCGCCTTCTTCCACTTCGAGCAAGGCGAGATCGCGCGCCGGATCGACCGCGATGATCCGCGCTCGCGCGGCCTTCGCGCCTTCCGAAGGCACGACTCCGATCGCCACGTTCGCGCCCTCCGTCGCCTGGGCGACGACATGGGCGTTGGTCACCACCCGGTTCGGCGCGACCGCGAATCCCGAGCCGTGGCCGAAGCCGGAGACCTCGCCCTCCTCGAAGGCGATGACCACGACGCGCACCACCGCGCGCCCCGCCGCCGAAATGTCGTCGGCCCGCGCCGGCGCGGCCAGCGCGAACAGGGTCAGCAGGAACAGGATCAGCCGGCGCATTGTCACTCCCAGATCAGGTCCCTATTTCTATGGGCGCATGGCGGTCGCTGGCAAGCGCGGGGAAAGCGTGCCTCTCGTCCCGGAACGGGAGATCGGAGCCGAGATGCGGCGGGCGCGGAAGATTACAAAGATTACACTCGATCGCGCCTTCGCGCCTCGCATCACGCCCGCCGAGGACCAAGAAACGCACCGCCTGGAAGGGGCGGGGGCCGGCGGTCCAAACAGGCATGCGAGTCGCTCCTCCGGGCGAGGGAGCGACTCATTTATCTCATCGAACAAGCTGTAGGAAAGCACTTTTGTTCGGTTTTTGTTCGAAGTCGATATCGGCTAGCAAATTGGGTGTACTTTCACCGGAATTCCGGCGACGGTTTATTCATGGCTTCGGGGACAGGGGGAATCGCCATGACGGATGTCGCGCCATTGCCGGAGCCCAGCCCGCCGTCGCTGGCGCGCAGGATCGTCGCCTTTCCGCTGACCCTGATGCTGATCGCGGTGGTCGTCTTCGCAGCCGCCTCGCTGCTCGCCAACCTCCTGATCGACCGGATCCCGCGTCACAGCGGGTCGCCGATGATTCTGCTCAATGCGCTCGCGGTCCTCGCCTGCATGCTGCCGGCCTATTGGCTGTTCTGCCGCTTCGTCGCGCGCGAGCCGATGGTCCTGTTCGCGCGCACGGGGGCGGCGAAGGAGCTGGCGGCGGGGGTTGCCGCGGGCCTGGCCGCGTTCTCGGCGGTGGTCGCCATCGTCGCCCTGCTCGGCGGCTATCATGTGGCCGGCTGGGGGCATGCGGTGACGACGCTGTGGGCTGCGCTCGCCATGGCGATCATCTCGGGCTTCGCCGAAGAGCTGCTCTTTCGCGGCATCTTGTTTCGCTACATCGAGCAGACGGCCGGAAGCTGGGCGGCGCTGGCGGCGACCTCCGCCTTGTTCGGTGCGGCGCATCTCGCCAATCCGAATGCGAGCCTCGTCGCCGCCGCGGCGATCGCGGCCGAGGCGGGGATATTGCTGGGCGCCGTCTACATGCTGACCCGGCGGCTGTGGGCGGCAATGGGGCTGCACGCGGCGTGGAATTTCACTCAGGGCTGGGTCTTCGGCCTGCCGGTCTCGGGCGGCGGGGGCGGTGACGGGCTGGTCCGCGGCCAGCTCAGCGGGCCTGAGATCCTCACCGGTGGCGCGTTCGGGCTCGAAGCCTCGCTCGCCGGCGTGATCGTCGCGACCAGCGCGGGCGTCGCTGTGCTGGTGGTCGCGGCGCGGCGCGGCGAGGTGAAGCCGCCGATGTGGAAGCGCCGCGGCGAGACGGTGTTGATCTAACGCGCACGAGCTTGAAAATCGGAGAGAAACGAACAGGGGTCGACGCCGACCCGACGCCGGCAGTCACGCGATCACGATCTCGCCCGGCGGCCAGGCCTCTGGTTCGGGGCGGGAGAGAGATAGCCCCCGCCATGGCGTGAAGTCGCTGGCTAGCGTGGCGGCGCGCCGGCGGCGGCCTGCTCCCGTGGCCGCTCCGAACCATCCGCCAGCCCGCGGATCATGTCGATCAGGCGGCCGGCGGCTTCGCTGCCCGCATTCTGGTGCGGCGCATAGGCCACCGGAGCGAGGACGGTCACGGCCTCGCGGTAGCGGCGCTGGCGGATCAGCACCTGGGCATAGCTTGCGCGCAGCTCCAGATCCTGCGGCGCCAGCTCGTAGGCGCGCGCGAGCCCGGCATTGGCGTTGGAGGGCGGCGCGCCGGCCTGCTGGCGCTCGAACGCGCGGTAATATTCGAGCAGGATCAATGGATCGTCGGGCGCGGCGCGGTTGGCGCGGCGGATCCAGTCGCGCGCCGCGGTCCAGCGCGCCGCATCCTCGATGTGACCGTCGTCGAGCAACTGGACCTCGATCAGGCCGCGGCGGAGCAGGGCCCGGGGCGCGTCGGGCTGGATCGCGAGCAGGGCATCGACCGCGCGGGTGGCGGCCGGGAAATCCTTGGCGAGATACTCCGTGTCGGCGAGCAGCTGGAGCGTCGCGGGATCGTTCGGCGCGGCGGCGGCGCGGGCGCGAACGTCCCGCGCGAAGCCGGGCAGGTCGTCGGGGCGCACGCCCTTGCGCGCGCGGGCCTGCAGCCAGACGATGGCGTCCTCCGCGGGGCTCAGCGTTTCGAGCGTGATCGGGCCGACGGGCGGAACCTGATCGAAGCGGATGCTGATCGTCGGGATGTACAAACTGCGCCGATAGTGGAGGAAATCCCGCTGCAGCGCGTCGAGATCGCCGAACGCCTCCGTCGCCGCCTGCTCGGGCGGCCGGCCCTGGGCGATGCCGGCGATGTAGCGACCGAGTTGCCCCGGCCGCTGGTCCGAGATGACCAGATAGTGGGTCAGGAGCCAGGCATTGGCATAGAAGCTGAAGATGTCGGTGCCCCGCATCTCCCGCTGCGTGTGGAAGAGGAGCGAGCGGATCGCGGGCGGGGTCAGGCCCAGCTCGCGCGAGCGATGGTCAGCGAAGCTGCCGATGGTGACCGTGCCGTCATCCTCGAAACGCGTGTTCGAGAGCAGCTCGGCATAGCCCTCGACGAACCATGCCGGGTAGGGCGTCGAGAAATTCTGCAGCATGAAATGATGCGTATATTCGTGGAACAGCAGGACGTCGGCGGTGAAGGTGCGGCTCAAGGTGAGCCGGGGGGCGACCACGAACGGGCCCTCGATATCGCCGCGGTAGAAGCCGGCCACGTTTTCCGATCCGAACATATCGCCGATCCGGTCGCGCGTGCGCGGCATGAACACGGTGAGCTTGACCGGCGTTTCCCGCGGCGGGGAGGGGGAGAGCCGGCGCAGGACGCCGTCGAACCGTTCGAGCCGCTCGGCGGCGGCACGCACGTCCTGTGGCGATCCTTCGGAATAGACGATGAAATGGGTCGAGACGGCGCGGCGCCATTCCGCCCGGGCCGGCGACGCCGGCAGCGAGGACGCCGCCCAGAAGGCGGCCATCAAAATCAGAAACCGGCGCACCGAATCGCTCCCCGCATCACCCAGGGCGCCACCTAACCCAAAGTAAAATCAAAGAAAAGAATATGGATCGACGTCGACGGCGACGCGCACGCCGCGCGGCCAGGTCAGCGCGCCGAGCCAGTCGCGGATGTTGTCCTGGACGGGAACGGCGCGGGCCGCGTGGACCAGCAGTCGATAGCGGTGGCGGCCGCGGAGCATGGCGAGCGGGGCGGGGGCGGGGCCGAACACGGCCATGTTGTCATGCGCCGGCGCGGCGCGGCCGATCATGCGGGCGGATTCGATCGCCTCGGCCTGGTCCTCGCTCGAGACGACGATCGCGGCGAGGCGGCCGAAGGGCGGCATGCCGGCCTCGCGCCTTGCGTCGGTCTCGGCGGCGTAGAAGCCCTCGGCGTCGCCGCTGACCAAGGCCTGGATGACGCGGGCGGACGGATCGTGGGTCTGGACGAGGACGCGGCCGTGCTTGCCGCCGCGCCCGGCGCGGCCTGAGACCTGCCGGATCTGCTGGAAGCTGCGCTCGGCGGCGCGCAGGTCGCCGCCCGACAGGCCGAGATCCGCGTCGACCACGCCGACCAGCGTGAGGTTGGGGAAGTGATAGCCCTTGGTGACCAGCTGGGTGCCGATGACGATGTCGATCTCGCCGGCTTCCATCCGCGCGACGAACTCGGCCGCCTTTGCGGGTGACCAGATCGTGTCGGAGGTGACGACGATCGTCCGCGCATCGGGGAAGAGCGCGTGGACCTCGTCGGCAATGCGTTCGACGCCGGGGCCGCAGGCGACCAGGCTGTCCTCCTCCTTGCACTCCGGGCAGGCCTTGGGCGAGGGCATGACGTGGCCGCAATGGTGGCAGGCGAGGCGGCGGGTGAAGCGGTGCTCGACCATCCAGGCGGTGCAGTTCGGGCATTGGAAGCGGTAGCCGCAATGGCGGCACAAAGTGAGCGGGGCGTAGCCGCGGCGGTTGAGGAAGAGGAGGCTCTGCTCGCCGTTCGTGAGATTCTCCTCGAGCGCCTCGACCAGGCCGGGGGCGAGCCAGCGGCCGCGCGGCGGCGGATCCTGCAGCATGTCGATTGCCGCCATGTCGGGCAGGCGCGCGCCGCCGTAGCGGTCGGGCAGCTTGAGCTCGGCATAGGTGCCGATCTCGGCCATGTAGCGGCTCTCGATCGCCGGAGTCGCGGAGGCGAGGATGACGGGCACCTGCTCGAAGCTCGCCCGCATCACGGCGACGTCGCGGGCGTGGTACTGGACGCCCTCCTCCTGCTTGAAGCTCGCTTCGTGCGCCTCGTCGACGACGATCAGGCCGAGCCTGGGGTAAGGGAGGAAGAGCGAGGAGCGGGCGCCGACCACGACCCGCGCCTCGCCGGTGGCGATCGCGCGCCAGGCCCGGCGGCGCTGGGATTGGCGCAGGCCGGAGTGCCACGGCACCGGATCGCAGCCGAAGCGGGCGGCGAAGCGCTTGAGGAAGGGCTCGGTCAGCGCGATCTCGGGGAGCAGGACGAGCGCCTGCTTGTCGGCGCGAATCGCCTCGGCGATCGCCTCGAAATAGACCTCGGTCTTGCCCGAGCCGGTGACTCCGTCGAGCAGATAGGGGGCGAATTCGCCCGCCGCGACGGCCGCCCTCAGCGCGCCCGCGGCCTCGGCCTGGCTCGCGTCGAGCGCCGGCGGGCCGTGGTCCGGTTTGGGCACGGGGAAGGGGTCGTCGATGGTCACCTCGATCGGCTCGATCGCGCCGGCCTTGACCAGGCCGCGGATGACGCCGTCCGAAACTCCGCCGATGATCGCCAGCTCGGCGACCAGCCCTTGCCGCTCGCCGATCCGCTCGAGCGCCTGGGCGCGCTGCGGAGTGAGGCGCTCCGGAACGTGGCCGGTGGCGCGATATTCGGTGATTGAGCGCGCGCCGTCGAGCGCGCCCGACGACGGCAAGGCCATGCGAAGCACCGCGGCGAGCGGCGCGAGATAATAATCCGCGGTCCACTCGATCAGGCGGCGCAAGGGGGCGGCGAGCGGGGGAAGGTCGTAGACGTGGACGAGGTTACGCAGCCGGTTGTCGCCGACTTCCTCGGTCTGCAGCCGCTCCGGCTCCCACACCGCGCCGACCAGCTGGCGGGGGCCGAGCGGGGCGACGACGATCGAGCCCGGCTCGACGACCATGCCCTGCGGCACGCGGTAATCGAGCGGGCCCAGAGCAGCGTTGAGGACGATGACGCGGGCGCGGGACATTACGTCCCGCCATATGGCCTTTGCCCGGCTTTGCGAAAGGGGCGAGCCAGCCTCGCTCGGCGGCAAGGCCGGGCGCGCTTCAGTTCTTCACGAATTTGGCTGGGAGAAGCGACGCAGAGACGAGCTGGAGCTGGTTCACGTATCCGCCGAGGCGCCCTTTGAAGCCAACGA
>DASQJU010000025.1:0-3063 GCA_035630915.1 Allosphingosinicella sp. | reverse complement strand
CCGGGCTCGAACGCGATCGCATAATCCTTCCACAGGCCCGCCGCGACCATGCGGCCGTAGAGATCGACGATGCGCTTCAATTCGCCGCGCTCGAAACTGACCGGAATTTCGCGCCCTCCCGAGGCCGATGTTGGAAACGGGAGGACCGTGCCCATCAGGCGCGGCTCCGATTGCCGGCATTGCGCCCGCGCGACGCCCTCCCCTCGCCGGGAGCACGCTCCTCGACCAGCTCGGCGAGGCGGGCGCGCAATTGCTCGACCTCGCACTGGAGGATCTCGAGCTTCTGGGTCGCGGGATCGAAATTCTCGGTGCACGGCGTGCCGTAGGGCAGGAAGCCCTTCGAGCTCTGCTCGGCCATGACCAAAGTCGAGCGCGCCGGGATGCCGACCATCGTCGCGCCGGGAGGCACGTCCTTGGTCACCACCGCATTGGCGCCGATCCGGGCGCGCTCGCCGACGTAGATCGGCCCGAGTATCTGCGCGCCCGAGCCGATGATCACGCCGTCGCCGATCGTCGGGTGGCGTTTGCCGGGCGTGCCGTCGGTCGGGTTGGTGCCGCCGAGCGTGACCTGCTGGTAGATGGTGACCTCGTCGCCGATCGTGGCGGTTTCGCCGATCACCACGAAGCCATGATCGATGAAGAAATTGCGGCCGATCTCGGCGCCGGGATGGATGTCGATCGCGGTCACCATCCGCGACCAGTGATTGACCAGCCGCGCGAGGAAGAAGAGGTCGCCCTTGTAGAGCCAGTGCGCGACGCGGTGGTAGAACAGCGCCCAGACGCCCGGATAGAGCAGGATTTCCCAGCGGGACCGAGGCGCAGGATCGCGCGCCTTGACCGAGTCCAGATAGGCCAGAAGGGCCGATGCCATGGCCTAGAGATAGCCCCGTCCGGTTAAGATTTCCAGAGCGTCCTGCGCAGCCCGCTCAGGCGCGCTGGGTCTCGACCCAGCGGCCCACCTCCTGCTCGAGGATCGTCAGCGGCAGCGCGCCTTTCAGCAGGATCTGGTGGAACGCCTTGAGATCGAAGCGATCGCCCAGCGCCTGGCGGGCGTTGGCGCGGACCCGCTCCCACATTACATGGCCGACCTTGTAGCTGCACGCCTGGCCCGGAGCGACGCAATAGCGGTCGATCTCGCGCTGGGTGCGCGGCACCGGGAAGCCGGTGGTGCGGACCATGTAGTCGGTCGCCTGGGCGCGGCTCCAGCCCTTGTGGTGGATGCCGGTGTCGACCACGAGCCGCGCGGCGCGGAACAGCAGCGACTGGAGGAAGCCGACCGTGCCGAGCGGATTGCCTTCGTAGACGCCGAGCTCCTCGGCGAGCTGCTCGGCGTAGAGCGCCCAACCCTCGGTATAGGCGCCGAAGGGCGAGAGCTTCAGCAGCATCGGTGTGTCGCGGCTTTCCTGGGCGAGGCTGATCTGGAGATGGTGTCCCGGAAGGCCCTCGTGATGGGTCAGCGTCGGCAGGCCGTATTTCGGCCAGTCGTGGGTGTCCTTGAGGTTGATATAGTAGAGCGCGGGCCGCGAATTATCGAGCGGAGCGCTGTTATAATAGCCGTTGGGGGCGCCGTCCTGGATGTCCACGGGCACCCGCACCACGCGCAGCTCCGCCTGGGGCAAGGTGGCGAAGGCGCGCGGCAGCAGCGGCCGGATGTGGTCCAGCTGGCGATTGAGATCGGCAAGCAGTTCGGCGCGCCCCGCGTCGGTGTTCGCGTAGAGCTGGGCGGGATCGTTGCCGAGCGCGGTGAGGCGCGCACCGGTATCGCCCGCGGGCATGTGGCGCTGATCGAGGATCGTGTTGATCCGCCCGCTGATCTCCGCAACCTGAGTTAGGCCGAGCTGGTGCACCTCCTCCGGCGAAAGGTTGGTGGTCGTCGCCGAGCGCACCGCGGCGGCATAATAGTCGGCGCCGTGCGGCAGGCGGCCGACGCCGGCGGCGTCGGTGGCGCGGCCGCGCAGCTCGGTGACGAGCGCGATTTGCCGGTCGAGCGCGGGATAGACCTGGCCGGAAACGACCGCCTCGGCGCGCGTCGCATATTCGCCGCCGAGATGAGCCTGGGCGCCCTTGCCCGCGAGCGATCTCACCAGCCCGCTTTCGCCCGCCGGATGATCGCGCAGGGCGCGGAGCTGGGCGAGTGTCGTATCGAGCACGAAGGAGGGCGCGAACACCCCCTTTGCGGCATCCTGGCGCTGCTTCTCGCTATTCTGGTCGAGCGCGGTGGCGAAGGCGGCGATGCGGGCGAGATAGGCCTCGCCGTCAGCCGCGTTGGCGAGCGGCTGAGCGCGGTCGAGGAAATCGGGGATATTCTGGTAGGCACCGTCCTGCTGGCTGATCACGTAGGGCGAATAGCCGAAGCCGTTATTGCCGTAGTCGAACCGCTCCAGCCCCTCCAGCGCGATGGCGTTGATCGCGCCGAGCGTGTCGTAGTGCAGCCGGCTGCGCTCGGAGAGCCCGGTGCGCGCGATCCCGTCCATCTCACCCTTGAAGCGACGGAAGGCCGCCAGATCGTGGGCGCGCGCAGCCGGCGAATAATCTCCGAGCCGGCTGCGCAAGGCCGCGCGCGGACCGGAATCGAGGCCGAGCTGGGTCGCGAACTCCGGGTTGTTCTCAAGGAAAAAAGCGAAGATCCGGTCCATCAGGCCGGACAGCGCCGCATCGGCCGGGCCGGCGGCGGGGCTCGCGGCGCCCTGCGCCAAGGCCTGCATGGAAAAACCACCGAGCAATGCGATCGCGGAAGCCGCGCCGGCCGACGCGAGGAATGTTCTTCTGTCCATGGTGCCAACCCCGGGTGTATGATTCGACTAAGTCGCCTCGTTTCGGCCCCGGGGCGGAAATTGGCAAGGGGCGACGAATGACGCGCTGCAGCAGAATCCGGCTCAGGGTTTTTGCTTATGGCTCAGCCGCAGCGGCAACCGACAATGAGCGCTGGAGGATTCGTTGATGCCTGCTGGTCATGAGAGTGCTTCGACGCGCGCGCCCTTTCTCCCCGCCGACTTCAGCGCAGTGAACACGATCCTCTCGGCCGACCGGACCTTGATGTCCTGGATCCGCACGTCGCTGTCG
>DASQJU010000024.1:0-13073 GCA_035630915.1 Allosphingosinicella sp. | reverse complement strand
TCGGAGATGCCGAGCTCCTTCAGCACCTCCTCGGCGGTCTTCTGCATCACCTTCGCCCGTGGGTCGAAATTCTTGTAGACGCGGTGGCCGAAGCCCATCAGCCGGAACGGATCGTCCTTGTCCTTGGCGCGGGCGATATATTCCGGGATCCGCTTCGGCGTACCGATCTCGCGCAGCATGTTGAGCGCGGCCTCGTTGGCGCCGCCATGCGCGGGCCCCCACAGGCAGGCGATGCCGGCCGCGATGCAGGCGAAGGGGTTGGCGCCCGAGGAGCCGGCGAGGCGGACCGTGGAGGTCGAGGCGTTCTGCTCGTGATCGGCGTGGAGGATGAAGATCCGCCGCATCGCATTCTCGATCACCGGATTGACCTCATAGGGCTCGGCCGGAACGCCGAAGGTCATGCGCAGGAAGTTGCCGGTGTAGCTGAGGCTGTTGTCGGGGTAGAGGAAGGGCTGGCCGATCGAATATTTGTAGGCCATCGCCGCGATCGTCGGCATCTTGGCGATCAGCCGGTGCGAGGCGATCATCCGCTGCGTGGGATCGGTGATGTCGGTCGAATCGTGGTAGAAGGCGCTGAGCGCCCCGACCACGCCGCACATGATCGCCATCGGGTGCGCGTCGCGCCGGAAGCCTCGGTAGAAGGTGGCGAGCTGCTCGTGCAGCATCGTGTGGCGCGAGATGGTGTAGCTGAACTTGTCCAGCTCGCCCTTCGTCGGCAGGTCGCCGTTCAGCAGCAGATAGGCGACCTCCATGAAGGTCGATTGCTCGGCGAGCTGCTCGATCGGATAGCCGCGGTGGAGCAGGATTCCGGCGTCGCCGTCGATATAGGTGATGTCGCTCTGGCAGGACGCGGTCGAGGTGAAGCCCGGATCGTAGGTGAACCGGCCGGTCTCGGCGTAGAGCTTGCGGATGTCGACCACTTCGGGGCCGACGCTGCCCTGCAGGGTCGGAAAGTCGAAGCTCTTGTCGCCGATGGTGAGGCTGGCCTTGTCCGCCATGTCAGTCGTCCTTCTTGGTCATCGCGTCGGCCACCCGCGCGAGGCTTTCCTCGCGCCCGAGCAGCGCCAGCACGTCGAATATTCCCGGCGATGTCGCCCGTCCCGTCAGCGCTGCCCTGAGCGGCTGCGCGACCATGCCAAGCTTCACGCCTTCGGCCTCAGCCACCTCTCTCACCGCCTGCTCTGTCGCCTCGGCGCTCCAGTCGGAAAGGTCCGAAAGGGCCGCGTGAACGAGGGCGAGCAGCTCGGCTGCGCGGCCTTCTAGCAGCGCCTCTGCCTTCTCGTCCATGTCCAGCGGGCGCTGCTTGAACAGGAAGGCCGCGCCCTCGGCCACCTCGTTCAGATCCTTGGCCCGCGGGGTCAGGAACGGCATCGCTTGCGTGAGCAGGCCGACGTCCGCGCCGGGCACCCTCGGCGCGACCAGGGCGGCGATCCGCGCCGGATCGGCTTCGCGCAGATAATGGCCGTTGAGGCTCTCGAGCTTCTTGGTGTCGAAGCGCGACGGCGACCGGCCGACATTGGCGAGGTCGAACCAGCGCGTCGCGTCGTCGCGGCTGATGATCTCCTCGTCGCCATGGCCCCAGCCGAGCCGCAGCAGATAGTTGGACAGCGCCTCGGGCAGGATTCCGAGCTCGTCGCGATAGGTCTCGACGCCGAGCGCGCCGTGCCGCTTGGAGAGCTTGGCCCCGTCGGAGCCGTGGATCAGCGGCACGTGGCCGTAGACGGGCTCGCTCCAGCCCATCGCCTTGATGATCGCGAGCTGGCGGAAGGCGTTGTTGAGATGGTCGTCGCCGCGGATCACGTGGGTCACGCCCATGTCGTGATCGTCGACCACAACCGCGAGCATGTAGGTCGGCGAGCCGTCGGAACGGAGCAGCACGAAATCGTCCAGCTCGGCGTTCTGGACGGTGACCTTGCCCTGGACCCGGTCCTCGATGACCGTCTCGCCCTCCTGCGGCGCCTTGAGACGGACGACGAAGGGCTCGTTCCTGCTCTCGCTGCTGTCGCGCCAGGGGCTGCGGGTGCGGAACGGCTTGCGCTCGCGCGCGGCCTCCTCGCGCTGCGCGGCCAGCTCCTCCTGGGTCATCCAGCATTTATAGGCATGGCCGTTCGCCAGCAGTTGGTGGGCGACCTCGGCGTGCCGCTCGGCGAATTGCGACTGGAACCAGGCGTCGCCGTCCCAGTCGAGGCCGAGCCATTTCATCCCGTCGAGGATCGCGTCGATCGCCGCCTGGGTCGAACGCGCCTTGTCGGTGTCCTCGATCCGCAGCAGGAACTTGCCGCCGTGATGGCGCGCATAGAGCCAGTTGAACAAAGCCGTGCGGGCGCCGCCGATATGGAGGAAGCCGGTGGGCGAGGGCGCGAAGCGGGTGACGACGTTGCTTGCGCTCACGCGCGATTTCTCCAACCATAGGGGTCATGGCGACCCGTGACGCGAGCGCCCCTAGCATAGCCGACGCGCCGCGCGGAAGGGCGGTCGCGCCGATCCTCCGTCGTCTCTCGCAGAGCCTCGAAGCAATCGCCGAAGTGGAGCGAGATCAGCTCCCGCTGTGGCTCCCCGTCGGGCTTATCCTGGGGATCGGCGCGTGGTTCGCTCTGCCCGATGCCGACGCCTGGACCGCCTTCCTGCTGCTCGCGGTCACCGGCGCCCTCGCCAGCCTCGCCGTCGCTCCGGGGACGCGGTGGGGCAGGGCGCTGCTCCTGTTCAGCCTCGCCGCGGCGATCGGCTGCGGCCTGGTCTGGTGGAAGGCCGAGCGCGCCGCGGCGCCGCGGCTGGAGCGCGAGCGGATGATGGAGGTCACCGCCACGGTCGAGAGCGTCCAGAGCCTCGCCGCGGAGGACGCGGTGCGGCTGGTGGTGCGCCCGGCGGGCGAAGGCCTGCCGGTCCGGCTGCGCGTCAATGCGGACGCGGACAAGCTTGTGCCGGGCATCGAGCCCGGCGCGACGGTCCGGCTGCGCGCCTGGCTGATGCCGCCGGCGCCGATGGCCGTGCCGGGCGCCTATGATTTCGCGCGCGCAGCCTGGTTCCAGCAGATCGGCGGCACGGGCCGCGCGCTCGATCTTGCGCTGGTCAGCCCCGCGCCGTCCCGCGGGCTTTCCGCGCGCATCGCGGGCTGGCGGCAGCGCCTCTCCGCGCACATCCGCGCCCGGCTCGCCGGCGCCGAACGCGGCATCGCAGCGGCGCTCGCCACCGGCGACCAATATGGCATTCCGGAAGCGGACGCCGAGGCAATGCGGCGCTCGGGCCTCGCCCATCTCCTCTCGGTCAGCGGGCTCCATCTGACGGCGGTGGTCGGCGCGGTCATGCTGCTGACGCTCAAGCTGCTCGCACTCAGCCCCGCGCTGGCGCTGCGCTACCGGCTTGTGCTCGTCGCCGCGGCCGCCGGAGCACTGGCGGGGATCGCCTACACCTTGCTCACCGGGGCCGAGGTGCCGACCGTGCGCTCTTGCATCGCCGCCTTGCTCGTCCTCGCCGGCATCGCGCTCGGGCGCGAGGCGCTGACGCTCCGTCTGGTCGCGGTGGGCGCGCTCGTCGTCCTGCTCATCTGGCCCGAATCGCTGCCGGGCGCGAGCTTCCAGATGAGCTTCGCGGCGATCGTCGCGATCGTCGCGCTGCACGAGCATCCCCGCGCCCGCGCCTGGTTCGCGCGCCGCGACGAGGGCTGGCTGGCCAAGATGGGGCGGGGATTGTTCGCTTTGGTTCTCACCGGGCTTGCGGTCGAAATCGCGCTGGCGCCGATCGCCTTGTTCCACTTCCACAAAGCCGGGCTCTACGGCGCGCTCGCCAACGTGATCGCCATCCCGCTCACCACCTTCGTCATCATGCCGCTCGAGGCGATCGCCCTGCTGCTCGACCTCGTCGGGCTCGGCGCGCCCTTCTGGTGGCTGACGGGCCAGGCGCTGTCGCTGCTGCTCGGGCTGGCGCATGCCGCCGCGGCGGCGCCGGGCGCCGTCGCCTTGCTGCCCGCCATGCCGCCGGCCGCCTTCGGCCTGATCGTCGCCGGGGGCCTGTGGATTTGCCTGTGGCGGACGAAACTGCGCCGCTGGGGCCTTTTGTCCGTCGCGGCGGGATCGCTCTGGGCGCTGGCCACCCCCGCGCCCGACCTCGTCGTCACCGGCGACGGCCGCCATCTCGCGCTGCGCACGCCCGACGGCGGCCTCGCCTTATTGCGCCCGCGCGCCGGGGACTATGTCCGCGACACGCTCGCCGAGGCGAACGGCGCCGAGCCGGACTTCCTCGATCTCGAGACTTTGCCCACGGCCTCCTGCAGCCCCGATCTGTGCGTTGCCACAATCGAGCGCGGTGGCCGCCGCTGGCGAATCCTCGCCACGCGAACGCCGCACCATGTCCGGTGGGAAGAGATGGTCCGAGCCTGTGCAGCGGCCGATATCGTCGTCGCCGACCGATTGCTTCCGCGCGCCTGCGCTCCGCGCTGGCTTCGCGCCGACCTCTCTTTCCTTCGCGGCACCGGCGGTCTCGCAATCACCCTGGGCGGCCATCCCAGAGTCGCGACCGTGGCGGAGCGGGTGGGGTGGCATCCTTGGGCGGGAGGGCGCTGAGCATGGAAAACTTCGTGCCCATCGCCACGGGGCTCGATACCGCGCCCGCCCTGGCCGCGCTCGCGGCGCTCGATCCGATCTACTGGGTCGGAATCTCGGGCAATGCGGCGCCGATGGTTCCGCTGCTGGGGCCCGACGGGCGCCGCCGCCATGTCGAAGCCCTCGGCGCGGTCTGGGACCGGATCGAAACGGTCCACACCCAGGCCGCCTGCGCGGTCGGCGATTCGGGAGCGATCTATTATGCCCGCGCCGGCGTGCTTCCGCCTGGTGGGCGAGTTCTGCCGCACGCGGACGGCCATGACGGCGCGCTCCGCCGGCGCTACCAGGTGATCCTGAAATCCCCAGCCGAGGCTTTGATCACCCTCGGCGGCGAGACTCGAAGCCTTCGCGCGGGGGAGGCGTGGCAGATCGATTCGGGCAAGGTCCACGAGGTCGTCAACAATGGAGCGGAGGAGCGAATCATCCTTGTCTTCGACACCGGCCCAGCCGCCCAACCATCGGCTCCGGCATGAAATCGCCAATAGGCCTGGACTGTCTCGTCGCCTCCCGCATCGCGCGCCCCAGTCCCACTGGAGCGGCGCGGTGAGGTCGAACTTCGAGCTCATCGCCGAAGGGCTAGACGTCGCTCCGGCACTCGCCGAGCTCGGCGCGCTGCCGGATTATTGCTGGGTCCGAATCAACGCCGACGACTCGCGCTATGTCGGGCTCCTGGCCGGCACCCGTCAGCGGCAGTTCGAGGCGGAGCTTCCCGAGGTTTGGCGGCTGATCGAGCAGGTGCTGGCGATCCTCGCCACCGATCATGGCGACCGGGGCGGGCTCTGCCATGCGCGCGTCGGGCTGATGCCGCCGGGCGAAGGATTGCCGCCCCATTTCGATGGCGTCGACGGCATCACCCAGCGCCGCTACCAGCTTGCGCTCCAGTCAAGGCCGGGCGTGGAGCTCACCGTGGGCGGGGAGCCCAAATGCCCCCGGCCCGGCGAGGTTTGGCGGATCGCCGCCAGCCGCACCCACTCGGTCTACAACCGCAGTGACGCCGACCGCATCACCATCCTGTTCGATACGCAGGATTGAGGCGCGGCCCTCAATCCCCTTTTACGCAGGCCAGCTCGTTGCCGCCGGGGTCCAGGAAGTGGAAGCGGCGGCCGCCGGGAAAGGCGAAGATCGGCTTGGCGAGCGTGCCGCCGGCGTCGAGCACGGCCTCAAGCGCTGCTTCGAGATCATCCACCTCGATCACCGGCAACGGCGCGCCGATCGCCTCGGCGCTATCGCCCTGGATGCCGATGTCGGTATCGCCGGTCGTCGTCGCCGCATAAGTCGGCCCGAACGCCGTCATCGTCCAGCCGAACGCGGTTTCGTAAAAGCGCCGCGCCGCGGGGACATCGAAGGCGGTCAGCTCCACATAGTTCAGGCGCGCCATTTCAGTCTCCTGGCCGCCCCTCCCAAATGGGAAGGGACACGCCTTCCCTTAGTAGCGCCGCAGGAGCCCGGCCAGACGGCCCTGGATCACCACCTGCTCGGGGCGGTAGCGCTGCGGGTCGTACATGCGGTTGGCCGGGTCGAGCCGGATCATCTGCCCCTCGCGGCGCAGCGTCTTCAGAGTCGCTTCGGCATTGTCGACCAGCGCGACGACGATCTGGCCGTCGCGGGCCTCGTTGGTCTTGCGGATCAGCGCATAATCGCCGTCGAGGATGCCGAGCTCGACCATCGAATCGCCGGCCACTTCGAGGGCATAATGCTCGCCCGGGCCGAGCAAGGCGGCAGGGACGGGCAGGGTGTCGGTGCCCTGCAGCGCCTCGATCGGCGTGCCGGCCGCGATCCGCCCGTGCAGCGGGAGATCGACGACCGAATCGTTGGCCGCCTGCGGAAGCTCGACGGGCGCCTTGGGGGCGGCCGCGCGGGTCTCCGGCATCTTCAGCACTTCGAGCGCCCGGGCGCGGTTCGGCAGCCGACGGATGAAGCCGCGCTCCTCCAGCGCCGAGATCAGGCGGTGGACGCCGCTCTTCGATTTGAGGTCGAGCGCCTCCTTCATTTCCTCGAACGAGGGGGACACGCCGGTCTCGGCGAGCCGGGCGTCGATATAGAGGAGCAGCTCATGTTGTTTGCGTGTCAGCATTCGAAAGTTCCTTCCCGTTGGAACGTACGCGGAACATGTACGGAACGTTACGAACGCTGTCAAGCGCCGGCCGCGACGGCGTCTTTCGCGGCTTCGAGGAAGTTGACGAGCAGGGCGTGGCCGTGCGCGCTGGCGATGCTTTCCGGGTGGAACTGGACGCCGTGAATCGGCAGCTCCGGGTGGCGCAGCCCCTGCACCGTTCCGTCCTCGGCCCGCGCGTTGACGATCAGGCATTCGGGCACTGGATCCACGCAGAGCGAATGGTAGCGGGTGGCGTCGAACGGGGAGGGGAGGCCGGCGAAGACGCCGCTTCCGTCATGATCGATCGCCGAGACCTTGCCGTGCATGATCCTCGGCGCGCGCACGATCCGCCCGCCGAAATGCTGCCCGATCGCCTGGTGGCCGAGGCAGACGCCGAGCAGCGGCATCCGCGCTTCGGCGCAGGCGGCGACCAGATCGAGCGAGATGCCGGCCTCGTCCGGCCCTCCGGGTCCCGGCAAGATCAGGACCGCGTCCGGCGCCAGCGCCAGCGCTTCGGCTGCGGTCAGCGCATCGTTGCGCTCGACCCGGACCTCGGCCCCGATCTCGCGCAGATAATGGACGAGGTTCCAGGTGAAGCTGTCGTAATTGTCGACGACGAGGATCACGGCCGCGCCCCCCGCCTTACTCCGTCCCGGCGGGCGCGCCCCCGCTCAGCGCCTGGCGGGCGCTCCGGATCGCCGCCGCGTTGCGGGTCACCTGGCTGCGCACCTGCGCCGCCCGCGCGAATTGCTGCGCGAGCTCCTCGCTGGCGCTGCGCGTGAACTCGCTGCGGGTCTGCTGGATCAGCTGCGGCAGGCTTCCGGCGTCGCCGGCGGTGCGCTGCTCGTGGACGACGATGTACCAGCCGCCCCCGTTCTCCCCCGGGATCACGCGCGCTCGTCCCTGCGGGATCGAGAAGAGCGTGATCAGCGGCGCGGGCACCTGCTGGTCGGTGCGGCTGATGTCGAGCCGGCGAAGCTCGACCGGGCGGACCGAGGCGATGCGCGGCTGCGCCTGGGCGAAGGCCTGCGCCGCCGGAGTCCCCGAATTGATCGCCCGCGCGACCCGCTCGGCCAACTGGCGGGCGAGCTGGCTCGCGCGCTGGTTGATGAAGGCGGTGCGCACCAGATCGCGGATCTGCGCGAGCGGCGGCGGCGCCGCCGGGATGACGCGGTCGATGGCGAGCAGGGCGAACCGCTCGTTGGCGGCGATTTGCTCGACCGCGGGCTCGGGCTGCTCGGGATCGACCTCGAAAGCGGGGCTGAGCAGCGGCTGCAAATCGGGCGAGACGGTGAAACCCGGGCCACCCGCTTCGCCGACCGCAGTGATCGGCGGCGTGGTGACGATCGCCAAATTGTGCGCCCGCGCCGTCTCCTCGAAGCTGGCGCCGTCGGCGAGCTGCTCCTCGATTCGGGAGACGAGGTCGGACAGCGCCTCGACCCGCTTGCGCGCGTTGATCGCGGCGGCAATCTCGCCGCGCACGGCCTCGAGCGGCCGTCCCGCAATCTGGTTGATCGCCTCGACCCGGGCGACGTGGAAGCCGAGCTCGGAGCGGATCGGGCCGGCGACGGCGCCCTGGGGGGCGGAGAAGGCGGCGGCCGCGACCTCGGCATTGGCGACGCCCTCGAACTGGCGCCGACTCTGGTTGGCGAAGGTCACGTCGCCGGCGGAGAAGCCCGCCGCCGCGGCGGCCTCGACGAAGCTGGTTCCCCCGCGGACTCGCGCCGCGAAGGCATTCGCCGCCGCTTGAGTCGGAAGCACGATCGCCTGGATCGTGCGGGTCTCGCGAGCGCCGTAGCTTTGCGGGCTGTTGCGGTACACGGCGGCGATCTCCGCCTCGGTCGCCTGGCCCGCCGGGCCAAGCTGATCGGCGCCGATCACCGCATATTTAAGCACGCGGCGCTCGGGCACGGTGAAGGTCAGCCGGTTGGCGTTGTAGAAGGTCGCCAGCTCGGCGTCGGTCGGGTTGAGCCCCTGGGCGAGCTGGCTGTTCGCGATGGCGGCGACGAGTCCGCGCCGCCGCTCGACCAGCAGGTTGGAATATTCGCGGGCGATCCCTTCCGGCGCGCGCGCGCCGAGCGCGACCGGCCCGAGCAACTGGCGCTGCATCAGGGTCTGCGCGACGTCCTGGCGGAAGCGCGTCTCGTTCAGGCCCTGCGTCTGCAGCTGCTGGCGCATCACGTTCTGGTCGAATTGGCCGGTCAGGTTGCGGAAGGCCGGGATGTTGACGATCTCGCGGTCGATCATCCGGTTGGAGACGATCAACCCCTGCGCTTCGCCGAACGCCTGGATCGACCGCGCGGTGATCAGCTGGTCGACGATCTGCTCGTACGTGCCCTGGCTGAGGAAGGTGCCCATGTCGAGCGTCGGCTGCTGCTGGCGCGCCCGGCTGTAGGCGCGGTTGACCATGTCGTTGACCTCGGTGACCGTCATGTCCTGGCCCTCGACGCTGGCCAGCGCGTCGCCGCTCGTTCCGCCGCCGCCGCTGAGGCTGCCGAGGCCGCCGACGCCGCCGGTGCCGAAGCCGGTGACGACGATCGCGACGAGCGCGATGAACAGCAGCAGCACGGTGGCCCAGGAACGGAGCGACTTGCGAAAACCTGCGATCATTGGGGATCCCGATACATGATGTTTGCGCGGGTCATATAAGCGCGCTAGGCGCCCGGCAACCGTCCGCATGGGGAAAGAACAGATGCACCTGCGCCGCAAGCTCGTCGCCGGCAACTGGAAGATGAACGGCTCGATCGCGGCGCTGGCCGAGCTGGCGCCGATCGCCTTGGCGGCCCGCGAAACGGGCGGCGTCGACGTCGCCATCTGTCCGCCCTTCACCCTGATCGCGGCGGCGCTGACCCGCTCCGGCGGGCTGATGATCGGCGCGCAGGATTGCCACGCCAGCGCCAGCGGCGCGCATACCGGCTGCGTCTCGGCGGCGATGATCAAGGATGCCGGGGGCCGGCTGGTGATCGTCGGCCACAGCGAGCGCCGCGCCGAGCAATGCGAGAGCGACGCGCAGGTGCGCGCCAAGGCGGAGGCGGCGCTCAAGGGCGGCCTGATCGCCATCGCCTGCGTCGGCGAATCGGAAGCCGAGCGCGCCGCCGGCGGCCATGTCGCTCGGGTCGAGGCGCAGCTCGCCGGCTCGCTTCCGGACGAATGGGAGGAAGGCGAGCTGGTCGTCGCCTACGAGCCGATCTGGGCGATCGGCACCGGCAAGGTCGCCACCCCGGCCGACGTCGGCGATATGCACGCCGCGATCCGCGCCGCTCTGGTCGCCCGCTACGGCGACCGCGGCCACCGCATCCGCATCCTCTACGGCGGCTCGGTCAAGGCCGACAATGCGGCCGAGCTGTTCGCCGTCCCCGACGTCGACGGCGCCCTGGTCGGCGGCGCCAGCCTCACCGCCGCGCAGTTCGTGCCGATCGTCGAGGCCGCCGCGCGCAGTTGAACCCGCGCGACTGATCGCCTAAGTCGCGCGCCACACTATTTTGCCGAAAGATCGTAAAGCGCCATGGGCCTGTTCACCTTCCTCCTGATCATCCAGTCGATCGTCTCCACCTTCATGATCATCCTGATCCTGATGCAGCGCTCGGAGGGCGGCGGGCTCGCCGGCGGCGGCAGCCCGGCGGGGATGATGAGCGCCCGCGGCGCCTCCGATTTCCTGACCCGCGGCACGGCGATCCTGGCGACCGTCTTCGTCGCCATGTCGATCCTGCTCGCCGCGCTCGCCGCCGGCGTGCGCAGCGGCCACGAGGTCGATGCGAGCCTCGCCCACCCGGCCGCGCCGGCCCAGGCCCCGGCCGTCCCCGGCGCCGCCCCCGCGCCCGGCGCGGCCCCGGCCACCGCGCCGGCCCAGCCCGCGACGACCAACGGCTCGGTTCCGCTGGCGCAATAAGGGCCTTCGCCCGCAAATAAATTCGATTCTGCGGCTTGCCCTTTTGCGGGGGAGCCGCTTAAGCCTCGACTCCCATGGCGCGGTTCATTTTCATCACCGGCGGCGTGGTCTCATCGCTTGGCAAGGGCCTGATGGCGGCGTCGCTCGCGGCGCTCCTCCAGGCGCGCGGCTACAAGGTGCGGCTGCGCAAGCTCGATCCCTATCTCAACGTCGATCCGGGGACGATGTCGCCCTATCAGCACGGCGAGGTCTACGTCACCGACGACGGCGCCGAGACCGACCTCGATCTCGGCCACTATGAGCGCTTCACCGGAGTCCCCGCGCGCCAGAGCGACAACGTCACATCGGGCCGCATCTACCAGGGCATCATCCAGCGCGAGCGGCGCGGCGACTATCTCGGCGCCACCGTCCAGGTCATCCCCCACGTCACCAACGCGATCAAGGACTTCATCCGCGCCGACGTCGACGAGAATTGCGACTTCATCCTGTGCGAGGTCGGCGGCACGGTCGGCGACATCGAATCGCTGCCGTTCGTCGAGGCGATCCGCCAGTTCCGCAACGAAAGCCCGCGCGGCTCCACGCTGTCGATCCATACCACGCTCGTGCCCTATATCGCCGCCGCCGGCGAGCTGAAGACCAAGCCGACCCAGCACTCAGTGCGCGAGCTGACGTCCCTGGGCATCCAGCCCGAGATCATCGTCTGCCGCTGCGACCGCGATCTGCCGGAGACCGAGCGCGCCAAGATCGCCTTGTTCTGCAACGTGCGCACCGAGGCGGTCATCCCCGCGCTCGACGCGAAGAGCATCTACGCCGTCCCCGCCCAGTATCACGAAGCCGGCCTCGACGCCGAGGTGCTCCACGCCTTCGGCATCGAGGACGCGCCCGAGCCCGAAATGGCGCGCTGGGACGACGTGCTCGACCGGCTGTTCAACCCCGAGGGCGAGGTGACCATCGGCGTGGTCGGCAAATATGTCGGCCTTCAGGACGCCTATAAGAGCCTGACCGAGGCCCTGGTCCACGGCGGCCTCGCCAACCGGGTCAAGGTCAACATCAACTGGCTCGACGCGGAATTGTTCGAGCATCCCGAGGCGGAGATCGCCGCCAGCCTCGAGCCCTGCCACGGAATCCTCGTCCCCGGCGGCTTCGGCGAGCGCGGCAGCGAGGGCAAGATCGCCTCCGTCCACTTCGCGCGCGAGCGCCAGGTCCCCTTCTTCGGCATCTGCCTCGGCATGCAGATGGCCTGCATCGAGGCCGCGCGGAACACCGCCGGGCTCGAGGGGGCGGGGAGCAGCGAGTTCGGCGACGTCGGCGAGCCGGTGGTCGGCCTGATCACCGAATGGATGGGCAAGGAAGGCCTCGAAAAGCGCGGCGCCGACACCGATCTCGGCGGCACCATGCGGCTGGGGGCGTACGAGGCGAAGCTCGACGGCAACAGCGTGGTCCGCAGCATCTACGGCAGCGACACGATCTCGGAGCGCCACCGGCATCGCTACGAGGTCAACGCGCACTACAAGGCCGCGCTGGAGCAGGGCGGGCTGGTCTTCTCGGGGATGAGCCCGGACGGGGAGCTGCCGGAGATCGTCGAGCGGCCGGACCATCCGTGGTTTGTCGGGGTGCAGTTTCATCCGGAGCTGAAGAGCAAACCCTTCGACCCTCACCCATTGTTCGCGTCATTCATCGAGGCCGCCGTCAAGCAAAGCAGGCTGGTCTAATCGCGCCATCCGGGATCGAAGGGTTTGCATTTGAAACCCCGAATGTCCTGAGCGGAGCCCGACCGAAGGGAGTAGTCCAGTCGAAGGATCCTCATCCGTTGTTTGCGAGCTTTGTCGAGGCTGCGGTGAAGCAGAGCAGGCAGGAACTCCCGGCGTACGGGATCAATAGGTTTGCATCTTGAAGCCCGAATGCCCCGAGCGGAACCCAGCCGGAGGGAGTTGCCGAGTCGAAGGATCCGCACTCGCTGTTTGCCTCGTTTATCAGGGCAGCGGGGAAGCCATCCCGTCTAGCGAGAACGGCTCGTAGATTGCCGGGAATGAGAGCCGCTCTGCATGTCAGTAAATGAGGAAGCGCGTGCAATGGTGGTTTGTGGGCGTGTAGTGTGATCTTAGTGCAGTACAGCCCTGTGGTTTTCCAACCGTTCGCTTTAGCTCACTAGCTCAAATCGGCATTGACGGTGCTAAGGCTCCGGTATCTTGGTACGATCACATCGAAGGCGGAAGGCCTGAAATTGCGGGATTCTACCTTCATAGTTCGCTTGATCGAATGCGTCTCCTGATGCAGCATTGTTCCAAACGATAAATCTCGATCCGGTGAGGGGAAATCAATGACAGTTCCCACCCAACAATCGGCTGCTATCAGTCCGCGAAAGTTCACCCCTGAGAGTCTACCGCTGGCGGTGGGAAACCTCTTTGAGCTCAACAACTACGAAGTCGACTACGATGTTCATTTATATGGCGCGCAAATAGACTTGATCGTTAAGGCGAAAGGCGATCCT
>DASQJU010000023.1:0-6878 GCA_035630915.1 Allosphingosinicella sp. | reverse complement strand
GACCATGGTCAAGGCGCCGGTGTTTGGCATGATCATCGCCATGGCCGGCTGCTACCAAGGCCTGCAGGTGCAGGGGAATGCGGAGGAAGTCGGCATGCGCACGACCAGCGCGGTCGTCCAGGGCATCTTCCTGGTGATCGTTCTCGACGCCTTCTTCGCCGTCTTCTTCACCGAAATCGGGTGGCTCTAGATGGCGCGCAGCGACGAGCCGATGATCGAGGTCAGAGGCCTCAAAAACAGCTTCGGCGACCAGATGATCCACGACGACCTCAGCCTCGAAGTGCGCCGCGGCGAGATCATGGGCGTGGTCGGCGGATCCGGCACCGGCAAGTCGGTGCTGATGCGCTCGATCATCGGTCTGCAGACCCCGGATGAGGGCGAGGTCGAGGTGTTCGGCGAGCCGATGGTCGGCCGCGACGAGGAAGAGGCGAAGCACGTCCGCCGTAGGTGGGGCGTCCTCTTCCAGGGCGGGGCGCTCTTCTCCACGCTGACCGTCGCCGAGAATATCCAGGTGCCGATCAAGGAATTCTATCCGGGTCTCGACCAGGAGCTGCTCGACGAGATCTCCGCCTACAAGACGGCGATGAGCGGGCTGCCGGGCGAGGCGGGGGCCAAATATCCGTCCGAGCTTTCCGGCGGCATGCGCAAGCGCGCCGGCATTGCCCGCGCGCTGGCGCTCGATCCCGAGCTTTTGTTCCTCGACGAGCCAACCGCCGGTCTCGACCCGATCGGCGCCGCCGCGTTCGACCAACTGATCCTCGAACTCCGCGACGCGCTCGGCCTCACCGTCTTCCTGATCACCCACGATCTGGACACCCTCTACGCGATCTGCGACCGCATCGCGGTGCTGGCGGACAGGAAGGTGGTCGCGGTCGGAACGATACCGGAGTTACTGGCTTTGGATCACGAGTGGATTCAGGAGTATTTCAAAGGGCCGCGCGGACGTGCCGCCGCGGCGCATAAAGAGGCTGAAGGGGCACAAGGCTGATGGAGACTCGATCGAACCAGATCCTAGTCGGCAGCATCACATTGGGCCTGCTCGCCGCCCTGATCATCTTCATCGTCTGGCTGAGCCAGCTCTCGAACGGGGGCGAGAAGGTCTACGACGTCTTCTTCCAGCAATCCGTGGAAGGCCTCGCCAAGGGCTCACAGGTCACCTTCTCCGGCGTTCCGGTCGGGCAGATCCAGTCGATCAACCTCGAGCCGCAAAGCCCGAACTTCATCCGCGTGCGCATCACGGTCAACGACAGGACGCCCGTGCTCGAGGGCTCGACCGCGACGATCCGCGGCGTCGGCTTCACCGGCGTCTCGCAGATCCAGCTCGACCCGCCCGAGAACCCCGCGCCGGGCCAGCCGCGCCGTCCGCGCCGCGAAATCCAGTGCCCCGAGGTCAACCCGCAATCCGAATGCCCCTATGGGGTCCCGATCATCCCGACCAAGCCGGGCGCGCTCGGGCAATTGCTCAACACCGCGCCGGAGCTCCTCGAGCGCGTCTCGACGCTGACCGAGCGACTGACCGAGCTGCTTTCGGACCGCAACCAGGAATCGATCGCCGGTATCCTCGACAATCTCGAGCAGGTGAGCCGCTCGCTCGCCGAGCGCAGCCCCGAGATCGCCGCGACCATCGCCGAGGCGCGCATCGCCATCCGCCAAGCGGGCGACGCCGCGGACCGGATCGGCCAGCTCGCCAGCTCGACCAACACGCTGGTCGATCGCGACGGGCGGCCGCTGATCACCGATCTGAGGCGCACGCTCCATGCCGCGGACCAGAGCATCTCCGAGCTGCAGGGTGCGATCCACGACGCGCGGCCCGGCATCCAGGCCTTCTCAAACCAGACCCTGCCCGAGGTCGGCCAGCTGATCCGCGACCTGCGCGCGACCTCCGAATCGCTGCGCGAGATCACCGACAGGATGAACCAGCGCGGGGTCGGCGGCGTCATCAGCGGGCAGCAACTGCCCGATTACAACGGCGGAAGAAGGAACTGATCATGCGCGCAAGGCTCATCGCCGCCGCTTTTGCGACCCTCGCTCTGTCCGCCTGCTTCGGCGGCGGCGCGCCGGACGCGCTGCTGACGCTGACTCCGACCGAGACGCGTCCCGTCGCCCAGCCGCGCACCGCCGGCGCGGGCGAGGCGGTCACCGTCGTCGTGCCGAGCGTGCCGCAGGCCCTGCGCACGACGCGCGTGCCCGTCTATGTCAGCGAGACCGTGGTCCAGTATCTCAAGGATGCGGTGTGGGTCGAAAATCCCGGGCCGCTGTTCGGCCGCCTGCTCGGCGAGACGATCGCGGCCAAGACCGGGCGCGTCGTGCTCGATCCGAGCCAGTACAGCCACGATCCCGGCACGCGCATCACCGGCCAGCTCCTGCGCTTCGGCCTCGATCCCAACACGATGGAGGTGGTCGTCGTGTACGACGCGGCGATGCAGCGCACGACTGGTGGTGTCACCACCAACCGCTTCGAATCGCGGGTCGCGGTGAGCGCGGACACCGCCGCGGCGGTCGCCCCGGCGCTGAACCAGGCAGCCAATCAGGTCGCCGAACAGGTGGCCGCCTGGATCGGCGGCTAGGCCAGGCTCTTACTCACCTGCTCGAACACGTCCCGCGATAGACCCGGCTCCGCGAGCAGCCGTTCGAGTTCGGCGCGCATCCTGCCGGCCCGCTCTTCGGCGAAGCGGCGCCAGCGCCCGAGCGGCGGCACCAGCTTGGCCGCGTTCTGCGGATTGAGCTTGTCGACGGCGAGGATCGAATTGGCGAGAAAGCGATAGCCCTCGCCCGAGCCGTGGTGGAGCGCGCGCTGGTTGGCGCCGAACGCGCCGATCAGGGAGCGGAGCCGGTTGGGATTGACCAGGCTGAAATCGGGGTGGGCGAGCAGCCGCTGCACCGCCTTCAGCGTATCGTCGCGGCTGGAAAGCGCCTGAGCGGTGAACCATTTGTCGATCACCAGCGCGTCGCCCCGATAGCGATCGTAGAAGGCGCCGAGGGCGGTCTCGCGCTCCGGCGCCTCGCTATTGGCCAGGATGCTGAGCGCGCCCTGCCGGTCGGTCATGTTGTCGGCACTCTCGAACTGGCGCAGCGCCAACGCCGGCGCGTCGGGCGCCCCGGAGGCCATCAGAAAGCCGAGCGCAACGGTCCTGAGGCGTCGCGCGCCCTTGGCCGCCGGGGAAAGCTCGAACCGGTTGGCGGCGGTCGCCGCGTAGGCCGCGCGCCACTGCGGCTCGAGTTCGCGCCCGAGGCGCTCGCGAAGCCGCTCGCGCGCGACGTGGATCGCGTCGGGCTCGACCGTCTTCATCTGGTCGCCGATGAAGCTTTCGGTCGGCACCAGCACGGCCTCGGCGACGAACGCCTGGTCGAGCGCCGGATCGGCGAGCGTATTGCGCACCGCTTCGATCACGGGGTCGAAATCCTCGTCCTCGCCCCCGATGGCAGCGAGCATCGTGCACAGCATCAGTTGCTGCATCGCCTCGTAACGGGCGAAAGGATCGTCGTCGTGCGCGGAGAGGAAGGCAAGGTCGGCCGGTCCTCGGTCGCTTTCGACGACGATCGGCGCCGAGAAGCCTCGGTTGATGGACAGCACGGGCCGCTCGCCGCCGTCATCGAGCGCGATCTCCTGGACCGGCTGGTCGAGCAGGACGAGCTGGTCGGTATGTTTGGCGCCGCTTTCGGCCCCGAACAAAGCGAGCCGCAGGGGGATCGGCAGCGGCTGCTTGACCGGCTGGCCCGGAGTGGGCGGCGTGTTCTGCTCGAGCCGGATGCGCGCCGTGCCGCCGTCGCGGGCCACGCTCGCCGTCACCCGCGGCGTTCCCGCCTGTCCGTACCAGGCACGGAAGTGGGAGAGATCGACGCCGCTCGCATCCTCCATCGCCCGGACGAAATCCTCACAGGTCGCGGCCTGGCCGTCGTGCCGCTCGAAATAGAGATCGGATCCGGCGCGGAACTTCTCCGGGCCGAGCAGGGTGTGCATCATCCGGATCAGCTCGGCACCCTTGGTGTAGATCGTCGCCGTGTAGAAATTGGAGATTTCGATGTAGGAATCGGGCCGCACCGGATGGGCGAGCGGCCCGGCATCTTCCGGAAACTGGGCGGCGCGGAGCGCGCGCACATCCTCGATCCGCTTGACCGCGGGCGAGCCCATCGCGGCCGAGAAGCTCTGGTCGCGAAAGACGGTGAAGCCTTCCTTGAGCGAGAGCTGGAACCAGTCCCGGCAGGTCACCCGGTCGCCCGACCAATTGTGGAAATATTCGTGCGCGACGACCGCTGCGACCGCGTCATAATCCATGTCGGTCGCGGTTTCCGGATCGACCAGGATGTAGCGCGAGTTGAAGATGTTGAGGCCCTTATTCTCCATCGCGCCGAAATTGAAATCGGCGACCGCGACGATGTTGAACGCGTCGAGGTCGTATTCGCGGCCGTAGACCTGTTCGTCCCACTTCATCGCCGCCTTGAGCGAGGCCATGGCGTGGCCCGTGCGCGGCACGTCTCCCTCGCGTACCCAGATGCCCAGATCGACCTTGCGGCCCGAGACGGTCACGAAGCTGTCGCGGTTGCAGGCGAGATCGCCGGCGACAAGCGCGAACAGATAGGAGGGTTTGGGAAAGGGATCGTGCCACTCGGCGAAGTGGCGGCCATCAGGCAGGTCACCGCCAGCCTCGTGATTGCCGTTCGAAAGCAGCACCGGATAGCGGGCCTTATCCGCCGCCATCCGCACCCGGTAGCGGGTCAGGACGTCGGGCCGATCGGGAAAGGGCGTGATGCGGCGGAAGCCCTCGGCCTCGCACTGTGTGCAGAGAATGCCGCCCGATTCATAGAGGCCCATCAGCTTGGTATTGGCCTTGGGATCGAGCTCGCTCAGCGTTTCGATCGTGTGGCGATCGCCCGGCAGGTCGATCAGCAGCCCGCCATCTTCCATGCGCCATTCGCTCGCGGCGCCGTCGACCTTCAGGCCGGAAACCTTGCCTTCGTCCGTTTCGAGCCGCAGCGGCGCCCGGTGTGTCCCGTTGCGCTGGACCTCAAGTATGGCGCGCACGATTGTCCGCTCGGGATCGAGTTCGAAATCGAGGCTGATCTCTGGAACCAGCCACTTGGGCGGGCGGTAATCCTCGCGGCGGATCGCGGCGGGGGCGGCGACGGCGTTCTGGGCGTCTAGCATGGCGGGCCTCTATCTCATTCGCCGGAGCGCGTCACCGTGACGCGCTGGCTGCGCATCTGGGCGCTTCCGAAAATGGTCATGAAGGCGATGTCGGTCGCGTCGCGGCCGACGCCGATGCGGACCATGCCCTCGACCGGCGCCAGGCAGGTCGCGTCGACGAGCCGCCAGCCGCCGTCGAGCCAGGCCTCGACGACCGCGTGGAAATCGGCCGGCTTGAGATCGAGCGCATAGGCCGAGACGAGCCGCGCCGGAATACCCGCGGCGCGCGCGAAGCTCGCCATCAAATGTGCGAAATCCCGGCAGACGCCGCGGCGGGACACGAAGGCATCGACCGCGGTGGTGGTGGAATCGCTCGATCCGGCCACATAATCCATCTCGCTTTTGATCCACTCGGCCATGGCGACGAGCTTGGCGCCGCCGGCCAGGTGACCGAAGTTCTTCTCGACGAAGGATTCGAACCGGTCGGATTCGCAGTAGCGGCTCGGCCAGATGTAAGGGACGACATCCGGCGGCAGGCTCGGCAGCGGAGCGGCCGGCAGGCCTTCGATCGCCAGCGGCGGGCGCTTCACGTCGACGGTCGCACGGTAGCGAACCCGGGTCGTACCTTCGCCTCTCATCCAGGTTCGCCGGCCGATGCCATCCTCGCCGGCGACCGGGCGAAGCGGCTCGGTGCCGTCGACCGTCAGCAAATCGCCGATCAGGCGCTGGTCGCGCAGTTGCGCAACCTCAATCGCCAGCAGGACGTCCGCGGCTTCCGGGAAAAAATAGTCGAGTTCCACATCGATTTCGAGCCGCACCAAAGTCTCCCTGATGCGCCCGCCAACGCACGAGGCGGCCTTAGGAGCCTTGACCCGCGAGCGCCAGAGTCACTCCACCAAAGCCGGGCGGGCGGTCCGTCCCTGGCGGAGCGCGACGAGCAGGCCGGCGATGGTGAGCAGCCCTCCGGCGATTGCCGGCGGCGACCAGCGATAACCTTCGAACAGGGTCGACAGCGCCATCGCGACGATCGGGATCAGCACGCTCGAATAAGCGGCGCGCGCCGGCCCGATGGCGCGGATGATCCGGTAGTAGAGCCAGAAGGCGAGCGCGGAAGCAACGATGCTCAGGTAGACCAGGCCGAGCCAGTAGATCGGACGCGGATCGAAGACTGGGGGACCGATGAACAGCAAGGCATAGAGCGCGTCGGCCGAAGCGCCGTAGAGCATCGCCCAACCGAGCATGATCGTCACCGGCCGAGCGCGCATGGCCGGCATCAGCTGCATGACGTTGGCGAATGACGCGGCGAGCACCGCGCAAAGCACGAAGACGAGGCCGCGGAGGATGTCGGCCGTCGGCGTGACGGCGGCGCGGATCTCCTCGACGAACAGCAATCCCACGCCGACCATCGCCACCGCCGAGCCGAGCGCGAACCGGCCGCTGACGCGCTGGCCGAAAAACGCCCAGGCCAGCGCCGCGTTGGGCGCGACCAGCAAGGCGAAGACGACCGCGGCAAGGCCCGACGTGATGTAGATCTCGGAGGCGTAGACGAAGCTGTAATTGACGACGAACTGGAAAGTGCCGAGCAGCACGGCGAGCACGTAGCCGCCCCGCCCCAGCCGAAGGCTTGCTCCGGCCAGCCTCCCGAGTAGGAGCATCACCGCGCCCGCGATGAAGAAGCGGTAGCTGACCGACCAGACCGGTGGCACGATGCCGAGCTGGCCCTTGATGACGATCCAGGTCGAGCTCCAGATCA
>DASQJU010000022.1:0-25260 GCA_035630915.1 Allosphingosinicella sp. | reverse complement strand
TGCGACACACCCCCAGCCGGGTCGCGATCGGCGACCCCGTGACGCACCATGAACCATGGATAATAATGCGGGTCCGGGCAGACGAGGCGGCAGAACAGGCTGCACCTCCAGCCGCAGATCCAGTGGCAGAGCTGAAGCGCGAAGCGCTCGAGCTTCAGCCGCTTGATGATCGTCGTCCAGCGGTCGACCTGACCGGATGCGACGGCCTCGGCTAGTTGCTGCCGCGCCGCCGGATCGAGCTTACCGATCGCCTCGCCGAATTCGCCCGCCTCGCGGACCTGGGCCCCGGCGGCGATCGCGGCGAACGTGAAGGGCCGCGCGAACGACAGGCAGACGAGCACGCAGCGCCACGAGCAGAAATATTCGCACACGAAGTGGCAGCGGCGCAGCCAGTCGGGATGCCGCAGCGCGCCGGCAATCTTGGCCGCGTCCCCCGCGGCGGAAGCGGTCGCGACCGCTTTGAACAGCTTGTCGTCGCCGGCGATGGCACCGATGGCGGTCGCGGCGGCATGGATCTCCTGCCACAGGATGGGCGGGCGCTGCGGCCCGATCGTGCAGATCCAGCGGCAGACCAGCCGGTAGCGGATCACGCACAGCCAGTGACAGAAGAAGTGGGCATAGGGCTGGATCTCCAGCTTCTTGACGATCTCGAGAAAGCCGGCCCGGTCGCGCTTGACCAGAATGTCGGCGAGCTTCTTGACCAGCTTCTCGTCGCGCGCGAGGATCCCGATCGCCTTGGCGAGGACGCGCGGATCGGGCCGATCGAAGGCCGTCGGCGGGCCGGCGAGATCGAGGCAGAGGAAAACGCATTCCTTGGTGCGGATCCACCGGCAGATCCGGTGGCACCAGATTTTCAGCCGCGCCCGTTCCAGCACGGCCTCGAACGCCTTCGGATCTTCCGCGCGGAACGCCTTGAACGCGTCCTCGAGCGCGCCCCTGGCGCCGAGGAGCTGGCCGACGGCGGCGCCCTCCGATTGCAGTTCGTGCAGCAGTTCGATCCCGGACAGGTCGTCGGCCATTGTTCGCCTCCTCGTGAAAAGAGTCGTTGGAGCAAAGTAAGGCGGCCCGAGAATCGCGTCCCCGATAGACGAGTCGTCAGAAGACAGCGCAGATTAGACTACACCTCATCGCGCCATGAGTCCACGGCGTAGTCGTCTTTACTTCTGCTTACTCAGGCTGGATTGAAGATGTCGCGGCCGGTGGAGGGCGATCAGCCCGCCGAAGCGCAATAGCGTCTCCGAAACGCGTCGGCAGAGGTCGCCAGCCCCCCTTGGGCGATCGCCTCGCGCAGGCCCTGCATCAGCCGCTGGTAGAACCAGAGGTTGTGCTCCGTCATCAGCATCGCGCCGAGGATTTCGCCGGAGCGCACCAGATGGTGAAGATAGGCCTTCGACCATTGTGCCGTGGGCGACTCCGGATCGAGCGGCTCCGAATCGTCGGCGAACCTGGCGTTGCGGATGTTGATCGGCCCGTCCCAGGTGAAGGCCTGCCCCGTGCGTCCGCTTCGCGTCGGCAGCACGCAGTCGAACATGTCGATCCCCCGCTCCACGGCGCCGACGATGTCGTCGGGCTTGCCGACGCCCATCAGATAGCGCGGCGCGTCCTCGGGGAGCTGCCCCGGCGCGAAATCGAGGCAGGCGAACATCGCCTCCTGTCCCTCCCCGACCGCGAGCCCGCCCACCGCATAGCCGTCGAAGCCGATCTCCCTCAGCGCCGCGGCCGAGGCCTGGCGCAACCCCTCGTCGAGCCCGCCCTGCTGGATTCCGAACAGCGCGCCCTCGCCCGCAAACGCCTCGCGCGAGCGCCGCGCCCAGCGCATCGAGCGCTCCATCGCCGCGACCTGCGCGTCGCGGCTCTCGGCGGTCTTGATCAGCTGGTCGAAGGCCATGACGATGTCCGAGCCGAGCAGCCCCTGAACCTCCATCGAGCGTTCCGGCGAGAGCATGTGGCGGCTGCCGTCGAGGTGGCTTCTGAACGCCACGCCCTCCTCGCTGACCTTTGAGAGCTCGGAGAGGCTCATCACCTGGTAGCCGCCCGAATCGGTCAGGATCGGTCGCTCCCAGCCCATGAATTCGTGCAGCCCCCCGAGCCGCGCGATCCGCTCGGCCCCCGGCCGAAGCATCAGGTGATAGGTATTGCCGAGGATGACGTCGGCGCCCGACGCACGCACGTCGGCCGGCTTCATCGCCTTGACCGTCGCCGCGGTCCCGACCGGCATGAAGGCGGGCGTGCGGATCTCGCCGCGACTCATGCGGATCAGCCCCGTGCGGGCCTTGCCGTCGGTGGCGGCGACGCTGAACGAGAAGCGGGTCACGCCCGGCGGCTTACCGTCTCCCTCGCTCAGCGCAAGGCGTGGGCCGATTTGACCGCGAGCTGAGCGAGCACGCCGGCATAGGTCGGGAAGGACAAGGGGAAGTGGGCGAGATCGTCGACCTCCATCTCCGCCGCCATCGCCACCGCGGCGACCTGGACGATGTCCACCGCCCGCTCGCCGACCACCGCGCAGCCCAGCATCCGCTTGGTCTCACGGTCGACGATCAGCTTGGCGAAGCCCGCGGTCCGCCCGTCGATGATCGGCCGCGTCGCCTCGGCGAAGATTGCGCGAGTGACCAGCGCCCCCTCCCCCGCTTCCGCCTCGGTCGCCCCGACGCGGGCATATTCGGGATCGGTGAAGCTGCCGACCGGCACCAGCCGCTCGGCCGCCGCCCGTGTCTCGACGCCGAGCGCCGCGCTGGCGGCGGCGAAGCCGTCCTGCATCGCCCTGGGCGCGAGCATCGTCCCGCCGGTCACGTCGCCGGCGGCGTAGATGTGCGGCGCCGAGGTGCGCCCCTCGCCGTCTACCCCGATGAAGCCGCGCGCGTTCAGCGTCACCCCCGCCGCGGCGAGGTTGAGCCCTTCCGCGTCGGTCGCCCAGCCGACCGCCGACACCGCCAGCGCCGCCTCGACCGCATGCTCGCCCTCGCCGTCCTCGTAGACCATGCGGATCCCGTCATAGGTGGGCTCGAACCGGGCGATCCGCCCGAACGCCTCGTGCACGTCGATCCCCCGCGCGCGATAGCCCTCGGCGACCGCGGCCGAGACGTCCTCGTCCTCGCCCGGCATGATCCTCGGCCCCGTCTCGTAGAGCGCGACCTTCGTCCCGAACGCGCCGAAAATCGACGCCACCTGCAGCCCCGTCGCCCCCGCGCCGAGCACGATCATCGTCTCCGGCACCGCCTCCAGGCTCCAGGCGTCGCTGTGCGTCGCGAGGTGCTGGAAGCCGGGGATCGGCAGCTTGCGGCTGGTGCCCCCGGTGCACAGGATGATCCGGTCGGCGGCGAAGCGCATCCCCTCGGCCGTCTCCACCGTCCGCTCGTCGAGGAAGCGCGCCGCACCCGCCTGCTCGGCCACCCGCACCCCGGCCGCCTCGAGCTGGCGCCGCATCGTCGAGCTTTGCCGCACGGTCTCGACCACCGCGCGCACCCGCGCCAGCAGCGCCGGATAGTCGAGCCGCGGCTCGCCGACGTGGATGCCATAATCCTCGAGCTGCCGCACCTCGCGCATCAGCCGCGCCGCATGGGCGAGCGTGCGCACCGGCACCGGCCCGTCGTTCGCCGCCATCCCCCCGAACGCGCCGCTGGTGACGAGCGTGGCGCGCGCGCCAAGGTCGGCTGCCCGAAGCGCCGCGAACACGCCGGCCGGTCCGGCGCCGATGACCAGCACGTCCATCGCCGGCCACGCTGCCCGCCCGGGCCGCGCCTGTGCATCGGGGCGGACCCGCAGTCGGGACCGGACAAACCCGCTTGACGCCGCCGCGCCGAGCCATCATAGCCCGCCGCCTCATGTCGAACGCGCTTCGCCTTCTCCGGGATCACGGCCGAGGTATCTGACCTCGGGGCGGCAGCGTGCGCCCCGATCGGTTGGGGCCTTTTCCAGCGACATTCGAGCTCCGGCTCACCCCTCCCGATCCGCGCGCGCCCGCACCCGAGGCTTCCTCATGCCGACGACGGATGCGGGCGTAGCTCAGCGGTAGAGCGCCACGTTGCCATCGTGGAGGTCGAGGGTTCGATCCCCTTCGCCCGCTCCAGTCGTTGCTCTCAAAGCATCATCACCTTTGGCTATCTCGCGCCGCGGCTTCGCCGCCAACTCGGTCATCGCCCAGATCATCGCGTCCGCGCCGTCCGGGTTCGCCCCGCTCCCCCGCCTGGAGCGGACGTTCATTGACCGGTAACGTGCCGTCGTCTACCGCGCCCCACATGAACCAGCCTCGCGCCTTTGTTCCGAGCAGTAGCACCTCGAACTGACGGGCGGCCTTGCGCTGCCCGGACGGAGGGCGGCGCTTTCAAGCATCGAAATGGTCCTGCAATGGCGCCGATCCTCCGCGAGTGGAGCGTGAACCGGGGAGGCTCCCGGGTCCGCCTGCTAAGCGGCTCGCACCTCCGGGTGTCTGGTTCGAGTCCAGCGCGCTCCGCCATTTTCGTCGAGGCCGGCGGCCGCGTCCGCAACGGGTGGCTGGCAGACATTCGCCTGGCTAGTCTGCCAGCATGGACAAGCCTGACATTCTGCAAGGCTATGCCGCGAATGCGGCGGAACTGATCCCCAGGTTCGATGCGCTAAGCACGCGTGATGTCCTTGCGCCGGTCGCGGCGCTGCTTCCGGCCCGGCCATCGCGGGTGCTGGACATCGGCGCGGGGACCGGGCGCGATGCCGCATGGCTGGCCGATCAGGGCCATCATGTCGTCGCCGTCGAACCGGTCGAAGAGCTCCGCGAAGCCGGAATGGCGCTCCACCCGAGCGAGCGGATCGCTTGGGTGAAAGACTAGCTGCCGGCCCTTCGGCGGCTTCGAAGCGATCCAGCCGCCTACGACCTCGTGCTCGTCATTGCCGTCTGGCAGCATCTGCCGCCGGTAGAGCATCGCGAGGCGATCGGGGTGCTGGCGGACAAGCTGGCGCCGCGAGGTCGCCTGATCCTGTCATTGCGGCACGGACCGGGCGCCGCGGCGCGGCCCTGCCATCCGGCGGACGCGGAGCGGATCGTCGCCTATGCGAAGGACGCCGGCCTGGAGCTTCGAATGCGCCGTTCCGCCGAGTCGGTCCAGCAAAGGAACCGCGATCTGCGCGTCACCTGGACCTGGCTCTGCTTCGAGCGGCCGTGATGTCCGCTCCGGGTCCAATTCCCTCGTCGGCAGCCTCTCCGATGGTCGCTGACCGGTAGTGCCGACTGCGACGATCCACCCGCTGGCCGCGCGTTCCGCCTAGCTCGCGGCCCCGGCGACGACCCGGCGGCCGAACCCACCGGCTGCTGAGGGCCGCTCCCTCTCCACCGGGAGCCCGGCAGAGCGCGCCTTGAGCTTGGTACTGCTGCGTCGCCGCGAGGTCCCCACAATGTCGAGCACAATTGCGCTTGCCGCTCCGGCCGCCGCGATGATCAGCACCAGCAGCGTGAGAAGCCGCCGCAGGCTGGCAGGCGGGCCGCCGCCGCCTATGTCGGCCGCGATCGCCCCCGCTTCGAAGCCGTGGGCGGCCGTCCATCGGGCGAGCATGCCAATGCGCTGGCTCGCGTGCATGTCTGCCGGTCGCCAAGCCCCGGTCAGCCCACGTAGATGGGCCGCGGCGCGCGCCGGCCGGTCGTCGATATAGGCCTGCTGGGCGAGCACGTAGCGTGCCTGATCGGCGGCGACGGGGGTAAATACCGAGGGGCGAAGATGATAAGCGGGAACTGGCGGCCGGTTGGTCCCGTCAGCCGCGGCCGGCGGAGCATCCGGGCGTTCGACCAGGATGCCGGTCCGTGCGGCGCTGACGCGCACCTCGGGCCCCGACACGGAGCTCGACAAAGCCGCGAGCGGCATCAGCAGCCACAATGGCGTGGCCAGATAGGCGAAATGCTTTGCCACCCTCGATCGGAGCCGCTGGATCAGGATGTGCCCGGGGATGAAGAACAGGATCAGGAGCCCGAACTGAAACCCGCTCCCGCCGTTGTTCAGGAGCCAGGCGGGCTGAAGACGTATCGCGGCGCCCGCTTCTGACAGCTGATGATCGAGCGGGGACGGGACCGACACATAGTCGCCGAACAGGTCCCGGCCTGCGGGATCGGGCCACCACAGCATCACGGCAAGAGCGAGCAGGACGAGCGCGCCCCTGAACAACCAGCGGCTGACCTGCTGGAGCCGATCGACTTTGGCCGCGAGCGCCGAGAAGCGCGCGTCCATGGAGGGCACGGCGGTCAAGCGGCGCGTGCTTCGTCGTCATCCTCCTCCGAGGATTGGGGCAGGATTCCCGCGAGGCTCCCCGCCATTTCGCTCCGGAGCTGAGCGAGCTGGGCCAGCGCGTCGCTTCGCTTCTGCGCCCCTTCCTCGTGCGCCGCGCGCACGTCGATCAGGGTGCGGACGACATTGTCGTGCACTGTGCGCAGCGTCTCGACGTCGATGATCAACCGCTGATTGGATTGCGCCGTCGCCACCGCATTTTCGTGCAGGATCTCGCTGTTGCGCTTCATGAAATGATTGGTAGCGTCGTCGATATTGTCGGCCAGACGGACCGCGTCTCGCTGCTCGTTGAGCGCCAGCGCAAGCACGAAGGTACGCTTCCAGGCCGGCAAGGTCAGCCGCTGGATGGTCTGGAATTTCTCGAGCAGGACGATGTTGTTGGCCTGCATGATACGGACCATCGGCAGGGTCTGAAGCGCGCTGTGCTGAAGCACGGAAAGGTCGCCGATCCGCTTGGAAAGGGCCTGGTGGCTGGCCTCGAGCGCACCGACAACCTCCACCGTCGCCATCGTCGGCGGCATGGCCCTCAGCTCCTCGATCTCCCGATCGAGCTTTTCGAGCCGGGTCTTGGCCGCCTCGACATGGGTGGCCAGCACGCGATGCTCTTCGGTGATGCCGGCATACATATTCTCGAGCGATTTGGACCGGGCCGCCAGCCGCTTCAGCGTGCCTTCGATGCTGTCGACCAGCTTCTCGACCTGGCCCTCGAGCGTCGAGAAGCGAGCGACGGCCTTTTCCTTGGTCAGGACGAAATGACGCACGAAGCCGCCGACCAGCGGGGCGCGTGCCCATTTGCTGTCGAACGACGAAAGATCGAATGACTGCGCCGCCACGACGATCTCGGTGAGCTTGTTGCCTAGCTCGTCGAGGTCGCCGGTTCGGGCCTGCGCCAGCAACTGGTCGGCATAGCTACTGGTCGCCTTGCCGATCTCCTGGCCGAAGCCGGCGACCGTTAGCGGCGAGCGGACGTCGATGCTCTCGGCGAGCGCGTGAACCTCGTCCGCATCGATCCTCGGCGTCAGCAGCTGCTCGGAAATCTCTATCGGGACATTGGTGTTGAGCTGGGCGGGGAGGTTCATGATGCGATTTCCTTGGATGGCGTGAGCGCGGAGGCGAAACGGGCGTGAATGTTGCGAAGCTGGTCGAGCCCGGAAGCGCCGCTGGTCGGGACCGCGCTCTGCGCGACGGCGAGTGCATGTTGCTGCCAGAGCGGGAACAGCAGCTGCTCGATGTCGCGATAGCGATCGAGCAGCCCGGCGAGATGCTCGGTGGCGAGCACCATTTGCGCCCGGGCGAGCCGGTTGGAGGCATAAAGCGCTTCGAGATTGCCGAGCCGCCGCTGCAGCCGCGCGGCCACCGCAGCGGCCGGATCGGCGCCCCGGAGGAGGTTTGCGGTCGCTTCGATCAGCGCCTCGTGGCCAATCTGGGACTCGTCGATCCGATCGAGATCGGCGCGCATCGCGGACGCCGCGCCCTGCGCCGCGGTGGCTGCTTCGGCCAGGCGCTGCATGTCGCGGCCGATGCAGCGCACGGCGACCTCCAGTTCGAGCCGGGCCTCGAGATCGGCGCCGGTGAAACGGTCCCACCAGCCTTGTCGGCTGTTGACGCGTTCGAGATCGATCCGGGTCAGCGCCTGTACGAGATCGGCCATCGCCGTGGTGAGCGAGCGGGCTGGCGAGCCGCTGAGCAGGCTCTGGTCGGGATCGAAGCGCGAAAGCGCCGCGTCGAAGCGTTGGAGGGCCTCTTCATCGGTCGGTGTGAGGCCTGCATACAGGTCCTCGAACCTCGCCGCGGAGCAAGCGTCCGATCCAGAAACGGGCAGCGCATTTCCCATGCTATCTCAATATCCAAGGAGGGATTAAGCGACGGTTACCTGTGCAGCTGCGGAGTCGCGGCGGCGGCCGAACGACGGCCTAGAAGGCGCGCGAACCTCGTCCGCTCCGACTTGCGCGGCGACGGAGTGCCGCTCGATCGTCACGACGCGCCGCTTGAGCACCTGGCCGATCAGGAGCGTGACGAGGCCGAAGACCAGCAATGTCCGGATGGCGATCCGGTTGATCCGGACCAGCCGGATGCTGGTCCGCCAGCTGGCTTCGCCCGCGCTGACCCAAGCGGCTTGCTCCGGCGGCACCGGCGCGACGCCGGCCGAGCGGCCCAAAGCGGCGAGCCGACTGGCAATGTCGTGTCGCGCTGTCCGATCTGAGACCGGCATTGGGAGATCGATTGGCAGGAGGCGGCGCAGCGTCGCCCGGTCGCCGGCGAACATCGCCTGCTGGGCGAGCGCGAAGCGCAGCGCCTCGGCGTCGGCCTGGTCGCGTATCGGCCGTTCTCTGCCGTCGCCGCCTGCCAGCGTGACGAGGCGGCCTTCTCCCGGCCGGGCGTGGAGCCGTATTCTGCCGCCTAGATCCCTGGGAAGCGACGGGCGGCTGCCCGCGCGGAGCTGTGCGAGCAGGCCCGGCTGCCGCGTTTCGATGAAGTCGGCCAGTCGTCCGAACGGCTCCGGGTGGAGGAAGGTGGGATGGACGACTGCGCCGCTCGCTTCGAACGTTAAAAACCAGAACGGCAGCGACGCCAGTGTAAGCGCGGCGCCCGCCTTCGAGAACGGGCGGCCGCTCAACCGGGCCAGCGCGAGCGCGAAGGTCCCGACGACCGTCAGGCTGGTGGCGAAGCTGCCAAGTCCGAACAGGGTGGTCGGCCCGCCCCAAATCCGCTGGATCGGCAGCGATGGAATGTCCGCGAGCAGCATCGCATAGGTGATCCGGGTCGGCAGCAGGATCTTTGCACGGTCCACGCCGGGATCGGCGGCGGTATCGTAGAAGCACATGCTTCCGAGCCACAGAATCATGCACGCCAGCAGAATCCATTTCGCGGCCCGCAGGAACAGGTCTCGCCTTCGGCGCAGTGAATCGAGGTGCGCAACCATCAGGTGAAGACCCGCTGGCGCTCGATCAGCCGGTCGCGCAGTGCACCGATCCGCTCGCAGCGCCGGCGAAGCATGAGCCGCAGCCGGAACGTGCCAATTCCCATCCCGAGCGCCGCCAGCGTCAGGATGAAGAACAACTTCTGAAGCGATCCCCGCGCGCTCTCGCTGAAGCACCCCTGAGGATAGCAGACCGTTGAACGCGTCGGCGCCGAATTCTGGAGGAACTGGAGCCGGAAGGGCGCTTCGATGGGCGAAGCAAGGGCGGAGCCGGTCAGGCCCGCGGAAAATTGCATGGCCCGCATCCGGTCGCCTTCGATGAAGGCGATCTGCGCCAGCACATAGCGGACTTCGGGCCGGTCAATTCCGCTCGGCCAGCCGCGCGGACCGAGCCCGATCAGCCTGCGCGCGCTCGCCGCGTCGACGGCGCGCGGCGGTGCGATCTGCATCGGCGGCGAGACGGGACGAAGCACGTTGCAGCCGATCAGGCAGAACATGGCGTATTTGGCGGCCGCCTTGCGGCGCTTGACCAGCGCCCACGCGATCACTCCCATGGCAACAAGGCCGCTGAACAGCAGCGCGACTCCGAGCCGATTCTGAAGAGCGGCGATTGCGCCGCCGGCGATATGCACCTCGGGTTCGAAAGCCGAATTGCGTTGCAGGACAGGGAGCATCGCCTCCGGCAGATGAACGTCGCTCGGCCCAGCGCCGGCGCCGGCCTGCAGCATGACGACCGAGGCAGCGATTCCGACCAGGACCGCGCCCGCGGCGGCATAGGTTAGTGCCGCCAGCCGCTGCCTCCGTCTTTCGAGATCGTCGATCGTGGTTGGCCGCGCCATATCGCATCCTTGTCATGCCAGGCGCTAACAAGCGGTTGACAAGGTGTGGCTTTCCTCGGGGAAAGTTTGCGTTATCCGCCCCCTATTCCGTCGGCACCAGCAAGCTCGCATCCCCATAGGAATAGAAGCGGTACCCCTCGGCGATCGCATGCGCATAAGCGCGCTGCATCGTCTCCAGTCCCATCAGCGCAGAGACCAGCATGAACAAGGTCGAGCGTGGCAAATGGAAGTTGGTGATCAGGCCGTCGATCACCTTGAAGCGGTAACCGGGCGTGATGAAGATCGCCGTGTCCCCTTCGAACGGCGGCACCCGCCCCGCCTCGTTCGCCGCGCTTTCGAGCAGGCGGAGGCTCGTAGTGCCGACGGCGATGATCCGCCCGCCGGCCGCGCGCGCCGCGTTGAGCCGCTCCGCCGTTTCCGGCTCGATCCTGCCCCATTCGGCGTGCATCGCGTGGTCCGCCGTGTCTTCGGCCTTGACTGGAAGGAAGGTGCCGGCGCCGACATGGAGCGTCAGCGTCTCGTGCGCGATCCCGGCTTCGGCCAGCGCGGCCATCAATTCGGGCGTGAAGTGAAGCGCCGCGGTCGGCGCGGCCACTGCGCCTTTCTCGCGCGCGAACATCGTCTGGTAGTCGTCGCGGTCCTTCGCGTCAGCCGCGCGCTTGCCCGCGATATAGGGCGGCAGCGGCATTCGCCCGGAGCGCTCCAGCAGCAGCTCGACCGGCTCCTCGCCGGCGAAGGTCAGCAGGAAGGATCCATCCTCCCCGCGCTCGCTGGCCACTGCTTCCACGCCCGCGCCGAAATCGATCCGGTCGCCGTCCCCGAGGCGCTTGGCGTTTCGCACGAACGCCCGCCAGGCGCGCGGCCCCTCGCGCTTGTGCAGCGTGGCGCCGATCCGCGCCTCTCCCCTCTTGCCCTCCAGCTGGGCGGGAATGACGCGGGTGTCGTTGAACACCAGCACGTCGCCTCGGCGCAGCAGCGCGGGGAGGTCGCGCACGCCGTGATCCGATATGTCGTTGCCCGCGACGGAGAGCAGCCGCGCCGAATCGCGCGGGATCGCCGGCCGAAGCGCGATCCGCTCGGGCGGCAGGTCGAAATCGAACAGGGAGACACGCATGGCGGGAGCCGTAGCAGGCGAAGCCGCGCCTGCGTAGCGCAGCAGCGCTGCGCGGGCAGACGGCGCCCGCCCGGAGGCCCACGAAGTCCAGAATGAGGAACTAGGAAAGGCGCCAAGGCACCATTGTGCCCCGGCGTCGTCAGGCGGGCTCGGCGAACTCTTCGTCCGCCGCCCCGCCGGCCGGGCGTGCGCTGTCTCCTGCGCTGCGCTGCGCGCTGCGCAGGTGCAGCTTCGCCTTACTGCTGCGGCCGGCGCGGCCGCGGCGGCGCGTTCGGCGCGCGGACCGGCTCGAGCGGGCGCGGGCCGGCGGCGGGCGGGGGGACGGCCGGGCCGGCGGCACCGGCCAGGTGCTGGGGCGCCGCGGCGGGAGCCGTGGCCGCGGCCATCCGCGCCGCTTCCGCGCGCAGCTGCTCGGCGCTCATCGGGGGGACGTTGTCCGAACCCAGCGAGGCGCGCACGATCCGGCTCGGCTGGGCCGGCGGCTCGCCGCGCTCGATCGCGTCGATGAAGGCAATGCCCGAAACCACCCGGCCGAACACCGTATATTGGCGGTCCATCTGCAGCCGCGGCATGAACATGATGTAGAACTGGCTGTTGGCGCTGTTCAGCTCCTGCGCGCGCGCCATGCCGAGTGCTCCGCGAGTGTGCGGCAGGCCGTTGATCTCCGCATCGAGATTGGGCAGCGTCGAGCCGCCCACGCCGCTATTCTCGGGGTCGCCGCCCTGGGCCATGAAGCCCTCGATCACGCGGAAGAAGGTGAGGCCGTTGTAGAAGCCCTGGCGGGTCAGCGTCTTGATCCGCTCCACGTGATGCGGGGCGACGTCGGGCCGCAACTGGATGACCACCCGGCCGCCGGTGGAAAGGTCGAGTATCCAGCTGTTCTCCGCCTCGAGCGGGGGCGGCGGGGCGTAGGCGGCGGCCACCGGAGCCTGCGCGGCGGCGTGTGCGCTGACGAAGAGGCCCGCGAGGGCAAGGAGAATGGACGACAGACGCGGCATGTGAACCCTCGATTTTCCGGTGATCGGCAGTGTCTAGAGCGCCTTCGCTCCGGCCTCAAGCGCCGATCGCCGCCCCGTCGCCCCGGTCGCGGGCGACCCGAGCCCCGACTTCCGCCGCCACCGCCGGAGTCACGAACTTGCCGATGTCCCCGCCGTAGCGCGCGATCTCCTTGACCAGCTTCGACGCGATCGGCTGCAGCGACACCCCGGCCATCAGGAAAACCGTCTCGATCTCGTCGTTGATCTGCTGGTTCATCCCCGCCATCTGAAACTCATATTCGAAGTCCGCGACCGCGCGCAGGCCGCGGATGATCATCGAGGCGCCTTCGCGCACGGCGAAATCCATCAGCAGCGAATCGAAGGACACGACCCGGATCTCCGCCCCGTCGCGAATATCCGCGGTCTCCCGCTCGACCGTGGCCAGGCGTTCCTCGACCGTGAACATCGGCGACTTGGAGGGGTTGGTGGTGACGCCGATCACCAGCCGGTCGACGAGATGCGCCGCGCGGCGGATGATATCCATATGTCCGAGCGTGATCGGATCGAATGTGCCGGGATAGACGCCTGTCCTCATGCCCCCTCCCATAGATTGTTCAATGATCGCGCTCCACCGCAAAGCGCGCCACCGCGCGGAGCAGGTCAGCCTCCTCGCCGAACCCCTGAAGGTGCTCGATCGCCTGATCGATCAGCAGGTCGGCCTGGCGCCGGGCGCGCTCGGCGCCGAGAAGCGAGACGAAGGTCTGCTTGCCGGCGGCAAGATCCTTGCCGACGCGCTTGCCGGCCTTCTCCTCCATCCCTTCATGATCTATCAAATCGTCGACGATCTGGAAGGCGAGGCCGACGTCGCGGGCATAGCCGCGCAACCCGGTGCGGCCCTCGGACGGCACCCGTCCCATGATCGCGCCTGCCTCGACGCACCAGCCGATCAGCGCGCCGGTCTTCAGCTGCTGGAGCCGGGTGACCGCGGGCAGGTCGAGCGTGGCCTCCGCGCCCATCAGGTCCATCATCTGCCCGCCGGCCATGCCCGCCGGGCCCGACGCACGTGCAAGCTCGGCGACCAGCTCGGCGCGGACGAAGGGATCCTCATTGGTGGCCTCGTCCGCGAGGATCTCGAACGCAAGCGCATGGAGCGAATCGCCGGCGAGGATCGCGGTCGATTCCTCGAAGGCGCGGTGAAGCGTCGGCTTGCCGCGCCTGAGATCGTCGTCGTCCATGCTCGGCAGATCGTCGTGGATCAGCGAATAGACGTGAATGCACTCGACCGCGAGCGCGACGCGGAACGCCCGGATCCGGTCGACGGCGAACAGGTCGCATGCCGCGACGACAAGCATCGGACGGATACGCTTGCCGCCGCCTATCGCGGCGTAACGCATCGCCTCGTAAAGCCGGGAGCGACCGTCCTCGGGCACGACGAGCAACCGGTCGAACCCGGCGTCGATCCCCGCGCCGACCTCTTCAAGCGCGTTCTTGAGGCTCATTCGTCGCCGAAGGGCGCGGTGCCTGCGGGGCCGCCGTCGCGCCCGAACTGGATTTTCTCGATCCGCGCCTGCGCCGCCGCCAGCCGGGCCTCGCACTGCTGCTTCAGTCGGTCGCCCTCGCTATAGAGGTCGATCGCTTCATCCAGCGGCGCCTCGCCGCTTTCCAGCTTGCGCACGATCTCCTCGAGCCGCTTCAGCGCCGCCTCGAAGGAGAGCTGGGCGACATCCTCTTCCTGAACCATGGCGGCGAGCAATGAGCCGGGCCGCGCGCGCGGTCAAGCCGAGGTGGCACGATACCAGAGGACGCCGTCCCGCTCCTCGCGCACCGCCCGGCCCTCGACCTCGAGGTGCCGAAGGTGGGCCATGGCCTCTCCGGTGGCGAGGCCGAGCGACCCGTCGTCGATCTGACGGCCGAACAAGGTCATGAAGCAGTCGAGCGCGCGGCGCGGCTCGGCAATATGAACGTGGAGCGCGTCGAGGCGGCCCTTGTGCCCGGTGGCGAGCGCGTCGAGGCGCGCGTGAAGGCCGGTGAACGGCTCGCCGTGCGACGGGAGGACCAGAAGGTCGTCGGGCAGCTCCTTGAGCTTCTCGATCGACGCCAGCCACTCGCCGAGCGGGTCGGCTTCCGGCTCGCTCAAGGACAGCGACACGTTGGAGGTGATGCGCGGCAGGACCTGATCGCCGGCGATCATCAGCTTGCCCTGATCGTCGATCAGGCAGGCGTGCTCCGGCGAATGGCCGCTGCCGATAACGACGCGCCAGGTCCGGCGCCCGATGGAGATCTCGTCACCGTCCTGCATGCGGGCGTAGCTGAGCGGGACGGAGCTGACGACCGAGGCGAAGCGGCCCCAGCCCTTGGCCTTCTCCTCGGCGATCCGTTCCTCACTCCAGCCGGCCGCGCGCTGATATGCCTCGGCTTCGGGCGGCGGCGAATCGCGGACGTCGGTGGTCAGCATCCGCGCGAACAGCCATTCGCCGCGGGTCATCCACAAGCGGACGCCGAAGCGCTCGACCAGCCAGCCGGCGAGGCCGAGATGATCGGGATGGAAATGGGTGCAGATGACCCGGCTGACCGGCTTCCCGGCGAGCGGGCCCGCGAACAGGCTTTCCCACGCCTCGCGCGCCGGCGGGATGTTGAGGCCGGTATCGACGACCGCCAGACCGTCCGAATCCTCGAGCAGCCACAGGTTGATGTGATTGAGCGACCCGGGAACGGGTGAGCGCGTCCAGCCGATGCCGTCGGCGAGCGGGACGATCTCGCCATAAGCGGGTCCCGTGCGTCCGAGCGGGTAGGTCAGGCCCCGGTGCGAATAAGGCTCGGCGGCCAGCGACGCGTCGGGCGTCGCGGGTTCTTCAGCTCTTGAAGAGGTTTTCGGCATTCGGCTCGGACTCGGCCTCACCGGTCCCGGCTTCGGCGGCGAGCGCCGCCTCCGCTTCGCGGGCGGCCGCCTCGCGCTCGGCGCGCAGCTCGACGATCAGCGCTTCGCGGTCCTCATTGAAGGTCAAATCGCGCGGTGCCTCGGCGCCCTTCGCCTTGGCGGCCTTGGCGACCGCGGCGTCGAGCTCGCGCTGCGAGGTGAGGCCGAGCGTGACCGGATCCTTGGGCTGGATGTTGGCGATGTTCCAGTGGGACCGCTCGCGGAGCGCCTGGATGGTGGAGCGCGTGGTACCGATCAGCTTGCCGATCTGGCCGTCCGAAAGCTCCGGATGGTTGCGGATCAGCCAGGCGACGCCGTCCGGCTTGTCCTGGCGCTTGGAAACCGGCGTGTAGCGCGGCCCCTTGGTGCGAACCGCCTGGTCCGGCTCCTTCTGCATCTGCAGCTTGTAGGCCGGATCGGCCTGGCCGCGCTCGATTTCGTCCTGGGTCAGCTCGCCCGAGCGCAGCGGATCGCGGCCGGTCAGCTTGGTCGCCGCCATGTCGTCGGCGATGGCCTGGACCTCGAGGATGTGCAGACCGCAGAATTCGGCGATCTGCTGGAAGGTAAGCGCAGTGTTGTCGACCAGCCAGGAAGCGGTCGCGTGGGGCATGAGCGGCTGGGTCAAGTGGACCTCCAGAAACAATTAGGGCCGCCCCATCACGGAGCGGCCGGCGTTGGCGGGGGCATTAGTCCCAGAGGCCGGGCAAGGCAAGCCAAAGCTGCCAGATCATGCGCCGAGTTGCCCGAACGCGAGTCCCTCCCTATCTCGCGCCACAAGGGAGTTTTTTCGGATGTTTTTGATCGCCTTGGCCATGCTTGCAGCGCAAGCGGCGCCCGAACCGCAGCCCGAGCCGATGGAGATCGCGATCGTCCGCGATCCGATCACCGATCAGCTGCGCGCGACGGCGACCCTGCGCGGCGGGGAAGGCCGAATGGAAATCTGGTGCGAGTCGCCCAATTGGGGCGACGTCAGGGTCGAGCTCCACTCGCGCCGCTGGCTCGCCCGGGGGCAGATCTTCACCGGCCAGCAGCCGGTCACCTTCCGGTTCGACGAAGGGCGTCCCTATCGCCGCCTGTGGCATGTCCGCGACCGCACCGCGAGCTTCGACGACAAGGGCCGGGTCGCTTCGTTCCTGGTCTCGCTGATGCGCTCGCGCCGGCTTGTCCTGCGCACCCGCGACGTCGAAAACCACAGCTTCGATACGACGTTTGAATATGGCGACACGCGCGGCGCCATCACCCAGCTCCTGCACACCTGCGGATCGAGGCGGCTGAACCCCCGCGTGCTCGGCGAATGAGCCGTTCCGCCGGCGGCGGGTTTGACATGTCGTGCCGCCGCGCCGAATGACGGCCGGCATGACACAAGAAAATCATGCAACGGCGGCCTTGGGCGACATACCGGGGATCATCGATCGCCTCTGTGAAATCTACGACGAATCGGTCGCCAACCTGCGCAGCGCGTTGGCGCGCTATCTCAAGAACGGCGAGCGCCCCGATCCGAGCGACCGCGCCGAAGGCCGTTTCGCCTATCCCGAGCTCAGGATCGACTATCCCTACGGCAGCCCGCCCAATTTCCCGCCCCGCGCCTATGCCCGGCTCAATCAGCCGGGGCGCTATGCGACGAGCGTCGCCCGCCCATACCTCCACCGCAAATACATCACCGAGCAGCTCGAATGCCTGCTTCGCGATTATGATGTCGAGGTAACGGTCGGCCGCTCTGCCGACGAAATCCCCTATCCCTACGTGCTCGACGGCACCGACGACCTCAGGCTCGACGGCGCGCAGGCGGCCGACCTCGCCATGTGGTTTCCGACCACCGAGCTCGCCCATATCGGCGACGAGGTGGCCGACGGCGAATGGGTCCAGACTCCTGGGGAAGCCCGCCCGCTCTCGCTGTTCGATGGGCCGCGGGTCGATTTCAGCCTGGCGCGGCTGCGCCACTATACCGGCACGCCGGCCCAGCACACGCAGCGCTATATCCTCTTCACCAACTACGTCCGCTATGTCGACGAGTTCGTTCGCTGGGCGGTCGAGGAGCTGAAGGCCGAGGACAGCCCCTATGAAGGGCTTTCCGCGGCCGGCGGAGTTTTCGTAACCAAGGACACGCCCGACGCCGTCGCCATGGTTTCCGAGGGCGGATGGCGCCGGCACCAGATGCCCGCCTACCACCTGATCGCTCCGAACGGAGAAGGGATCACTCTCGTCAACATCGGCGTCGGCCCGTCCAACGCCAAGACGATCTGCGATCACTTGGCCGTGCTGCGGCCCGAAGCCTGGTTGATGATCGGCCATTGCGGCGGCCTCAGGCCAAGCCAGACGATCGGCGACTATGTCCTCGCCCACGCCTATCTGCGCGACGATCACGTGATGGACGATGTGCTGCCGACCGAGGTTCCGGTGCCGGCGATCGCCGAAGTCCAGCAGGCCTTGTTCGCCGCCGCGGTCCAGGTGACCGGCGAGGATCCGCAGATCCTGAAAGGACGCCTCAGGACGGGCACCGTGGTGACCACCGACGACCGCAACTGGGAGCTCAGGCTGACCCTCTCGGCGCTGCGCTTCAACCAGTCCCGCGCCGTCGCCATCGACATGGAATCGGCGACCGTGGCCGCGCAGGGCTATCGCTTCCGCGTGCCCTACGGCACCCTGCTGTGCGTGTCGGACAAGCCGCTGCACGGCGAGATCAAGCTGCCGGGCCAGGCCAATGCCTTCTACGAGCGCGCGATCAGCCAGCACCTGCGAATCGGTATCGAGGCGCTACGCATCCTGAGGCGAGAAGGACCCCAGCTCCATTCGCGCAAGCTGCGCAGTTTCGACGAGCCTCCGTTCCGCTAACCCTCTGGCTCGCCTGCGTAACGAGCCTGATTTTGCGTGATTCTCCCTTGGCGCTGAAGCGCCGCAGCCACGGTCCACAAGATTCTTGACCCGCAGGGTGAAGAGTCTTTGAACCGTAAAAGTGGCCTTGCTATAGGCCGGGCATCGGTAGGCACGTCTGCCTCGGGGGATTCACTATCATGAAGAAGATCGCACTGCTTTGCGCCACCACCGCATTTGTCATGCCCGGTGTGGCTTTCGCCCAGTCCACGGGCACCACTGAGTTCGAGAATGAGGAGACGATCGTCGTCACCGGCACTCGGACGGCGGAAGTCGGCGGCATCGTCGTACCCGACACATCGAAGACGCGTGAGCAGCTCAACGCGGAGTTCATCCAGCGCCAGGTCCCGGGCCAGTCGATCAACGACACGATCAACAACCTTCCGGGCGTCAGCTTTACCAACAACGATCCGTTCGGATCGTCGGGTGGCAACCTCATCATCCGCGGCTTCGACAACAGCCGCATTTCGGAGACGTTCGACGGCATTCCGCTGAACGACACCGGCAACTACGCGATCTTCTCCAACCAGATGCTCGATCCGGAGATCATCGAGCAGGTCAACGTCAGCCTCGGCTCGACCGACGTCGACAGCCCGACCGCCTCGGCGACCGGTTCGACCGTCAACTTCCGCACGCGCCGCCCCTTCGAGACGTTCGCGGCCCGCATTCAGGGCTCGTACGGAGATTTCGACGGCGGCGATTTCTTCCGCGTGTTCGGCGTGATCGATACGGGCGTGCTGACCGATTGGGGCACCCGCCTGTTCGGCTCGGCCAGCATGGCGACCAACGATTTCGTCTACGGCCACCGCGGCGTTATCTACAAGCAGCAGTATAACGGCATGCTGTTCCAGCCGATCGGTTCGAACGGCGACTTCATCTCGATCGCGGGCCACTACAACCAGAACCGCAACAATTTCGGCGGGTCGCTGCCGCTGCGCCAGGACCTGGTTCAGTGCCAGCCGAACGCCGCGCAAACCCCCGCCCAGGCCGCGACGTGCGCAGCGCCGCGCAACGTCGGCTCCAACGCCGCCAACCGCTTCCCGCTCAACGCCGATCAGCGCGACTATACGATCGCGCGCTGCCAGACCCGCGCGGGCATCTTCGAGACCGTGGCTCAGGTCACCGCCGCCGGCTATGTCGATCCGGACGCCGCCAACACCTGCGGCAGCGAGTTCGAGGAGCGCTACAACCCGTCCAACACGGGCAACGTCCGCCTCAACTCGCGCTTCACGCTGATGGACAATCTCGTCCTCACCGTCGACCCGAGCTTCCAGTACGTGAAGGCGAACGGCGGTGGCACCGTGGTCGGCCAGGAAGGCTTCCGCGACGTCAACCCGGTAGGGCCGGTTCCGCCTGCCCTCAATACGGCGACGCCGCAACAGTGCGTTCAGGCGCCCGGGACCGCCGGCCGCAGCTGCCAGACCGGCTATATTGGCGGCGTTCCCTATTACGGCCGCGACCTCAACGGTGACGGCGATCTGCTCGACACGGTCCGCGTGCTCGCGCCGAGCCAGACGCAGACCGACCGTTATGGCGTGATCGCGGGCCTGCGCTACGACATCAACGATTTCCACACGCTGCGTCTTAATTACAGCTTCGATCGCGGCGAGCATCGGCAGACCGGCGAGACCGATCTGCTCAATGTCAACGGCGAGCCGCTCGACGTCTTTGCGGTCAACATCCCGCTGGCCGACAATGGCGGCAACATCCTGCAAAAGCGCGATCGCCGCTCGATCGCCCTGCTGCACCAGATTTCAGCGGAATATCGCGGCGAGTTCTTCGACAGCCGCCTGACGGTGAATGTCGGCGTGCGTGCGCCGTTCTTCAAGCGCGATCTGAACAACTTCTGCGCCACCTCGAGCGCCAGCGGCTTCGTCGAGTGCTTCGGCACGAACACCGCCGGCCTCAACGCCTGGCTGACCAACAACCCGACCGTCAATATCGGCGGCGGCGTTCTGGGGCCGGTCCAGGGCCCGCAGCGCCGCGTGTTCAAGTATGACGAGATTCTGCCGAACGTCGGCGCGGTCTACGACATCGCGCCTCGGACCAGCATCTTCGCCAACTATTCGCGCGGCCTTCAGGTCCCCAGCACGGATCTCCTCTACAACAGCTTCTTCTACCCCGCCGGCTCTGACCGCGCGAGCCCGACGCCGGAGACCACCGACAATTTCGACGTCGGCGTCCGCTACCGGTCGAGCACCATCGTCGCCCAGGCATCGCTTTGGTACACGATGTTCCACAATCGTATCGCCCAGGCCTATGATCCGGACCTCGATCAGAACGTGTTCCGGAACCTCGGCGGCGTGGACAAGTACGGCATCGACGCCAGCATCGCCTGGCAGGCGACCCCGGAGCTGCAGCTCTACGCCTACGGCTCCTACCTCTGGTCGGACATCGCCGACAACGTGCTCGCCGGCGAGTGCAGCGCGACGGTCAGCGCAAGCTGCCCGGCGGGCAGCGCCGGCACGCAGATCTTCGCTCCGACCGCGGGCAATCGCGAATCGGGCGCGCCGATCTACACCTTCGGCGGCCGCGTGCAGTACAACCTGCCGTGGGTCGAAGTCGGCGTGTCGTTCAAGCGGACCGGCGGTCGCTACGTCAACGACATGAACCAGCCGCTCTTCCTGTGCACCAACGCCACCGGCGGCAACGCTTATGTCAACACCGTCGACTGCCCGGCAACGGCGACCCGCTTCCAGGTCTACGGTGCCAAGGCTCCGGCCTACAACATCGTCAACCTCGACGTCCGCGTCCCGCTCAACTGGGCCGGCCTCAACGACGACACCTACTTCCAGCTCAACGTGACAAACCTGTTCGACGAATTCTACACCGGCAATTTCGGCGGCCAACTGCTGAACACGAGCGTTCCGTTCGTGAACCTCGGCGCCCCGCGGGCGATCATCGGTACCCTGGTGGTCGGCTTCAGATAAGAAGCACTGGCTTCGGCCAAATCGAGGGGCGCCCGGCACTGCCGCGGCGCCCTTCTTTTTGCCCTCCGTTCGGCTATGCTCGCGCCATGTCCAGGGATCCCCTCATCGAGCAGGCGCGCGCCGCGGCGCTCAAGGCCTACGCCCCCTATTCGAAGTTCAGCGTCGGCTGCGCGATCGAATCCGTCGATGGCGAAGTCGTGCTCGGTGCGAACATGGAGAATGCCTGCTACCGGCTCGGCATCTGCGCCGAGATTTCGGCATTGACCGCGGCCCGCCAAGCCTTCGGACTCGACAAGGTGGCGCGCGTCGCGGTCGCCGGCGGCCATGTCGGCAGCAACGGGGCGCTCGCCGGCGCCAGCCCGGTCACCCCCTGCGGCGGCTGTCGCCAGGCGATCTACGAGGCGGCGGACCTTTCCGGCCTCGACATCGAAGTGATCTCGTCCAACGGCGACGGCACCGAGACGATCGTCAGGACGATCCGCACCCTGCTGCCGGACGGCTTCGGCCCCGCGAGCCTCGCCGACGCGGGATAAGCTTTCGCCCCGCCGTCCTGATCCAGCATCTGGTCGCGGCGCTCGTCTCTTCTGCCATGGCGGGGATAACGGGAATGCTGCTCGCGGCGATTTTGAGTGCGGGGCCTGGCGCGATCATCGCAATCATCTTTATTCCATATGGCGCTTTCGTTGGCATCAAATGGACCGGTGCGACCGCCCTCGTCCTCGGCACCGGTCTTTCGGTCGGTGGGGAGAAGTGGCCGCTCCTGCGCCGGCGCGCGCTCTGGGCCGCGACCGGCGTGGCCGCCGCCCTGGCTCATTATTGTCTCCCGTGGCCCGACATCGCGGACCAGACCGCGCGCGATCCGGTGGTTCGAACACAATTGTGGTGGCTGCCGCCGATCTTCATCCTGTCCGGCATCGTCGCAGCGCTGGCGTACCGCTCGACGATCCGGCTCGGCGGCCTGTTCATCGCCGACGAGGACGACGGCGAGGCTTGAAGCTCAGGCCAGCTTGATCTCGCGCAGCCGCTGCTGGAGATATTCGTCGGCGGTAATCGGCGTCGGATAAAGGTTCGGCCGCTCCGGCGTGATGCAATTGGGCAAAGTCTCGATGCAGAAATCGGAGCGGAAATGGAGGAAGAAAGGCATCGAGTAGCGCGAGAATCCGCGCCGCTCGGGCGGCGGATTGACCACGCGGTGGGTGGTCGATTTCATCACGTTGTTGGACAGCCGCTGCAGCATGTCACCGATATTGACGGCGAGCTCGCCCGGCTTCGGCGTGACCGGCACCCAATCGCCGTCGCGGTCGAGCAATTGCAGGCCGGCCTCCTCGGCGCCGAGCAGCAAAGTGATCGTGTTGATGTCCTCATGCGCGCCGGCGCGGACATTGGGGCCGTCGCCGGGAATCGGCGGATAATGGAGCAGCCGCAGGATCGAATTGCCGTCGCGCACCGTGTCGACGAAATAGTCGTGCGGCAGGTTCAGGTAACGCGCGATCGCCTCGAGCAACTTGGCGCCGGTCGCATCGAAGGCCGCGAACAGCTCGAGGAAGGTCGCCTTGAACGATTCGACCTCCTCTGGCCAGACGTTCGGAGGCATCGAATCCTCATATTTGTGGCCCGGCGGCAGATCGCGCGCGACGTGCCAGAATTCCTTGAGGTCGTAATTGACCGCGCCCTTGGCGGTCTCGATCCCGAACGGCGTGTAGCCACGCGCGCCACCGCCGCCCTTCTGGTGATACTGGCGCTTCACCTCCTCGGGCAGAGCGAAGAAGGCTTTCGCTTTCTCCTCGGCGCGATGGATGAGGTCGGCGGGGATGCCGTGATCGGCAACGATGGCGAAGCCGTAGCGCTCGAACGAGCCGCCGAGCTTCTGCGAAAAGGCCTCGGGATCGCGCTCCGCGTCGAGCAGCGAGACGGAGGCGACGGCCTTGGTGGGTGCGAGCGTATCCATGGGCCCGCCTTTAACGCAACTCGGCAAAGCCGACAAATTAGGGGCAATTGCCTAGGGCGTGGTCTGGTTCGTCGCTGGAGCCGGCGCCGGCGTCGGCGTAGCGGCGACGGCAGGCGCGGGCGGCGGCGGGGCTGCGATCTGGGTGCCGGTCGCGCTGAGGATCAGCCCGGCGAGCGCGGCGCTCATCAGGTTCGAGAGCGAGCCCGCGAGCAGCGCCTTGAGGCCCAATTTGGCGATCATCGGCCGCTGGTTGGGTGCGAGGCCGCCGGTGACCGCCATCTGGATCGCGATCGAGCTGAAATTGGCGAAGCCGCAGAGCATGAAGGTGAGGATCGCGACCGTCATCGGTGACAGCGTCCCCTGCATTTGCCCCAGATCGATGAAGGCGACGAACTCGTTGAGCACCACCTTGGTGCCGAACAGGCCGCCGGCCACCCCCGCCTCGTTCCAAGGCACACCGAGCATGAACATGACCGGCTGGAAGATCTTGCCGAGGATCATCTGGAAGCTGAGATCCGGCCAGCCGAACCAGGCGCCGACTCCGCCGAGAATGCCGTTGGCGAGCGCGACCAAAGCTACGAAGGCGAGCACCATTGCGCCGACTGCGACGGCGAGCTTGACGCCGGTCTGGGCGCCCTGTGCAGCGGCCATGATGATATTGGCCGGCCGTTCCTCACCCTGCTCGTCCTCCGCCACCGGGGCGGGCTCGATCCCGCGCGCAGCCGGATCGTCGGGCATGATGATCTTGGCCATCAAGATGCCGCCCGGTGCCGACATGAAGCTCGCCGCCAGGAGATAGGGAAGCAGATGCTGGCCGATCATGCTCGCATAGGCGCCGAGGATCGTGCCGGCGACGCCGGCCATGCCGACGCTCATGATGCAGAAGAGCTGGGAGGGAGTAAGGTTGGCGATATAGGGCTTGATCACCAATGGGCTTTCCGACTGGCCGACGAAGATGTTCGCCGCCGAACCGAGGGATTCGACCTTGCTGATGCCCGTGATCAGCTGGATCGCGCCGCCGACCCATTTGATGATCAGCTGCATGATGCCGAGATAATAGAGGATCGAGATGAGCGAGGCGAAGAAGATGATCACCGGCAGCGCGGCGATGGCGAAGCTGTTGGCGCCGATTTCGGGCGAGGCCAGCGGACCGAAGATGAAGTCGGTGCCGGCCTTGGCATAGCCGAGCAGGTTGGAGACGCCGGCCGACATCGCGCCGATCACCCGCTGCCCCCAGGGCGTGCCGAGCACCAGGGCGGCCATGCCCGCCTGGAGCGCGAAGGCCGCGCCGACCACGCGCAGACGGATCCAGCCGCGGTTCGAGGAAAACAGGAATGCGATGGCGAGGATCAAGGCGATGCCGCCGATCCCGATCAGATAGTTCATGAAATTCCCCCTCCCGCTCGTGACGGTCTTGTGACCACCACCATCATGGTTTCGGAGGGAATTACCAGACCATTTTCGGCTCGGCGGCGCCGATCGCGGCGTCGAGCTGCTCGATGACGCCCCCGATCGTGTCGGCGACCAGCAATTGCCCGCGCCGCGCCGGCGACATGAAGCCGCTCGCCGCGACATTGTCGAGGAAGGAGATCATGCCGTCCCAGAAGCCCGAGACGTTCAGGAGCGCAAACGGCTTGGCGTGGTAGCCGAGGGCATTCCAGCTCCACGCCTCGAACAGTTCGTCGAGCGTGCCGACGCCGCCGGGAATGGCGACGAACGCGTCGGTCAGCTCGGTCATCTTCGCCTTGCGCTCGTGCATCGAGGTGACCGTGTGGAGCTCGGTGAGGCCGGTATGGGCGACCTCGATGTCCACCAATGCCTGCGGGATCACGCCATAGGCCTCGCCGCCGTTCGACATCACCGCGTCGGCGACGACGCCCATCAAGCCGAGCCGCCCGCCGCCATAGACGAGGCCGATGCCGCGCCGCGCCATCTCCTCGCCAAGCGCCTTCGCAGTCGCGGCGAAAGCCGGGTCGGCGCCCATGCTGGCCCCGCAATAGACCGCGAGACGCTTCACAACCCGGCCACCAGATCCCTGAGGTCCGCCTCCGGCCGTGCGCCGAAATGGGAGATGACCTCGGCCGCGGCGATCGAACCGATGCGCAAGCTGTCCTCGATGCTGCGCCCGCGCGCCTGGCCGACGAGGAAGCCGGCGGCGAACAGGTCGCCCGCCCCGGTCGTGTCGACCACGCCGCGCCCGATCCGCGCGATCGGGACCGAGGCGCGAACACCCTTCTCGACCGCCAGCGCGCCTTCGGCGCCGCAGGTGACGACGATCAACGGGACCTTGCCCTCGAGCGCGGCGATCGCGCGGTCGCGGTCGGGCACGTCGGCCAGCTCGCGAATCTCGTTCTCGTTGGCGAAGAGGAGGTCGATCGCGCCGCTGCGGATCAGGCCGAGGAAGTCGTCGCGATGCGGCGCGATGCAGGCGATGTCGGAAAGGGTGAAGGCGACCTTGCGGTTGGCCTCATGCGCGATCGCCATCGCTTGTTTCATAGC